>NZ_JBWKKU010000003.1:0-255286 GCF_056431445.1 Saccharopolyspora sp. NPDC045941 | reverse complement strand
CTCCCTTCTTTATCCCCAACACCCCTTCCCCACCCCCTTTTGCTTCTCTTTGTATTCCCCCTCCTCCTCCCCCCCCCCCCCCCCCCCCCCCCCCTTTCCCCCCCCCCCCCCCCCCCCCCCCCGGGACGGCAGCCGTCTCCGCGCGCGGCTGAACGACGCCCAGATGCACCGATTCGGCTTGGAGTTTCCCGGTTCTAGCTGTTCAGTCTCTTGTGGACTGTCTCGGGAAAGCATCACAGGTTCAAGAACCCGCCACCGAATTCGCGGAATGTCGCACGCCGGCAGGGGACTCGCCCGGATCGGCCCGGTTCTCGTGGAGCTCCGGCGAGTCGCGCTGATCTGCGAACCTGTACTCAGCCCTGGTTGGTGGAGGCTCTGATCACCAGGGTCGGGGGGAGGCGCACGGATTCCGGTGTCTCCCCGGCCATGGCTTGCGCGAGCATGTCGACTGCGGCCTTGCCCATCTGCTTCACGGGAGTCCGCACCGAGGTCAGCGGGATGGGCAGTTCGGCGGCCAGCGGGGTGTCGTGGTAGCCGGCGACCGCCAGGTCTTCGCCGGCGCGGATGCCGTGGTCGCGCAGGGCCCCGATCGCGCCGATCGCGGCGAAATCGTTGACGGCGAAGATCGCGTCCGGCGTCGGGCCGTGGGCGAGCAGTTCATCGGCGCCCTGGTGGCCCTCCTCGACATCGAGTCCGGCCTGGACGATCCGGTTCCCGGGCACCTCGATGCCCTCTTCGCGGTAGCGGTCGACGAATCCGGCCGTGCGGTCGCGGGCCGTGCTCGCGAACTTCGGCCCGGCCAGGACCGCAGCGCGTTCGAAGCCGCGGTCCAGGAAGTGCTCCGCGACCAGCCGGCCACCTAGGTAGTCGTCGCAGGTCGCTGCCGGGAAGCTGCCCGACCACCTGTTGACCAGCACGAACGGGACGCCTCGATCGGCGAATTCGGTGAGGAACGCGCTGTCGAGGTGGGCGTCGCCGAAGATCATCCCGTCAACGCGGCGGGCGAGCATCACCTCGGCCGCGGTCCGCTGCCGCTGCGCGAGGTCGTCGGTGTTGGTCACGAACGTCGACAGGCCGACATCTGCTGCGGCGGCGTGGATCCCCTCGTAGACCATGGCGAGCACGAGGTCCGACAGACGTGGGACGAGCACGCCGATCAAGCCGCTTCGCCGGGTGCGCAAGCTGGCCGCGTGCGGATTGGGCCGGTAGTCGAGCTCCTCGGCGATCTGGCGGATCCGCTCGGCGAGTTCGGGGGAGGCTGCCGCGCGCCGCTCCTGCGCAGTTCCGTTGAGCACGCGGGAGACCGTCGAGGAGTGGCTTCCGACGGCTTCTGCGATGGCGCGCAAGGTCGCGGGGCGGCGCGGCTTGGACGGCGCTCCGCGAGGGGCGTCTTGCGTCGACATCGGAGGAACTCTACCCAGCCTCTTGACGCCTGGTGGATAAGACCACCATAGTCACCCAAACGTTTGGGGCAAACGTTTGGGTGGCCGGTCGGCGATGAGCGCGTTCTGCCCGGACGCGCACCGGAGGTGATCGAGTGAACGTCGAACTGCTGGCGCCCGACCGCGAACGGCTGTGGTCCGATCTGCACGATCTCGCGCGGCTGAGCGAGCCGGATTCGGAAGGCTGGACGCGCCGGGTCTTCAGCGAGCCGTACCGGGCGGCCCGGCATTGGGTGCGCAGCCGGATGCGCGATGCCGGGCTGGAGGTCTCCGTCGACCCCGCGGGCAACATCATCGGCCGGCTTCCGGGCCGGCACGGTGGCGCTCCGCTGGTCACCGGCTCGCACACGGACACCGTCCGGGGAGGCGGGCGGTTCGACGGGATCGTGGGAGTGCTCGGCGGCATCGAGGTCGCGCGACGGCTGCGGGAAACGGGGACCCGGCTCGATCACGATCTCCTCGTCGTCGACTTCCTCGGCGAGGAGTCCAACCCGTACAGCGGTAGCTGCCTCGGCAGCCAGGCGGCGACCGGGGTGCTCACGGCGGAGAACCTGGACCGGGTGGACGCGGCCGGTAACCGGCTCGGCGACGTGGCGACGGCCTTCGGGCTGGAACCTGGCGGGATGCTCACGCCCACCTGGGCGACGAGGCCGCTGCACGGCTACCTCGAACTGCACATCGAGCAGGGGCCGACGCTGGAACAACGGGGCATCGGCATCGGGATCGTCACCGCGATCGTCGGCATCGAGCGCTTTCTCGCCACCTTCACCGGCCGGTCCGATCACGCGGGGACCAGGCGGATGGACGATCGGCGGGACGCGTTGGTCGCGGCCGCCAGGACGGTGCTGACCGTCGAGCGCGAGGGATGCGCTGGGCCCGGCAATGCGGTCGCCACCTGCGGTGACCTGCGGGTCGAACCGGGTGCGGAGAACGTGGTCCCGGGCCGGACGCGCCTGGCGGCCGAGTTCCGCAGCGAGGACCAGGTCTGGCTGTCCGGTGTTCGCCGGCGGATCGTCGAGGAGATCGCTCGGGAAAGCGCCGAGAACGGTGTCGAAGTGCTGATCGACTGGACCGTGGACAATCCGGTCGTCCCGACGAATCCGTCCGTGCAGAACCTGACGTCGGCCGCCGCCGACGAACTCGGCCTCTCGTGGATGGCGATGCCGAGCGGGGCCGGCCACGATGCCGCACATCTGGCCGCGCGCTGCCCGGCAGGGATGATCTTCGTGCCCTCCCGCGACGGTCGCAGCCACTGCCCCGAGGAATGGACCGACTCCGGCCAGATCGCCACTGGCGTGCACCTGCTGGCGGCCAGCCTGGTCCGGATGGATCGAGAGTCCGCTGTGGACAACGACTTCGGGGGCGGCCGGTGAAGGACCGGGCTTCTGCCGGCAGCGACATCCGCTGAGCGCTGACGGTAGGCGAAACCGCGCCGCCAGGAGGCTGCCATCGAACGGTGTGCAGGTACGGCGGCCGTGATCGGGCGTGATCCCTGGTCATTCGCCGACGACATCGACGAGCCGCACCGGGCATTCATCGGCAGGCGGCGGTGACGTCGTACCGGGCGGGCTGGTCCAACGCGTACTCGCGCGCCGCGCCCCGCCGCATCCGCTGCGGTCTTCATCGGCGCTGAGTTTGGGTATACCATTCGGCGCGAGCGAGCAGTCGGGGCTTCTGTTCGGCTGATCCGCCGGGACTGGATAGCGCGATCCCGCGGCGGATGCAAATCGCCTTGTTGTAGGCACATCGTTACTTCTGGCCGTCCGCTCGGCGGGGTGGGCTCGACGGCGGCGCTTTCGAGCGAGTCAAACATTTGGTATACAGATTGCGATCCTTGATGTACCGTCGCTTCACCTCACACCCCTGAGCACCGAAGGATCGACGTGCCGGATCCGCATGAGTCGCCGAGTCGAACGCGCCGTGCCAGCGCATCGGAGCCCGTCGATGGGCAGGTGTCCACCCTGCCTTCACCGGAATCCGCGGCTGCGAAGGCCGAGCGCGGGCCCGCTGCGGAGATCGCCACCGCGCGGTCGCTGCTGGGCACGGCGTGGCTTCGGATTCGGCGCAGCCGGATCGCCATCGCCTCGCTGGTCGTGGTGGTCCTGACGGTGCTGTTCGCGGCGCTGGCCCCGGTGTTGGTGGCCATCGAGGGCTCGGATCCGTTCACCACCCGGATCGGGCCGGACTTCCTGGACGACTTCTACGCGCCGGGCTTGCCGCTGTCGTACTACCGCTACCCGTCCGGTGAGCATTGGCTCGGTCTTGAGCCGGGACTCGGCCGCGACATCTTCGCGCGAATGGCCTACGGCGCAAGGATCTCACTGACCATCGCGCTGCTGTCCACAGTGGTGTCCGTGGTGCTGGGCACCGTGCTCGGCGCTGCCGCCGGATACTTCGGCGGCAAGGTCGACATGGTGATCAGCCGCGTGATGGATCTGTTCCTGGCGTCTATTCCATGCGCCGTAGGTGGGTGTGACGCCCTGTACGGAACCCGTTGTTTATCTCGATAAACCAACACCCTACGATGACTTTCGATGCGATCGTGTGGCGAGGCGGGGGAGACCGGGCATGCCCGCTACACCTACCGTCTCCGTCTCTCTTGCGCTACCGAACGCGCTTTGCTTGCTGAGTGGGACCGGTGCTGGTGGGTGTGGAACACCTGCGTCGCTGCCTCCCGCGAGGCACACAAGCGGGGTGAGAAGTGTGGACCCGCACAGCTCGATAAGCAGCTCACCGCGCACCGCGCCGAACACGAATGGCTCCGCAGCGGCGCGAGCGTGCCGCAGCAGCAGATCATACGTGACTTCGCCCGCTCCCGAGCCAAAGCCCTCAAGGACATCAAGAACCGGCTGCCGATGCGGCAACGAGCGGGGATGCCCCGCTTCAAGAAGAAAGCCGTCGCGGACCCGAGCCTGAACTACACGCTCCGAGGCTTACGGGTCACCGACGGTCGCCTGCGCCTCGCCGGGGGCATCGTGGCCACCGTCGTGTGGTCCCGCGACCTGTCCAGCCGGCCCAGCTCTGCGCGTGTCTACCGCGACTCGCTGGGGCACTGGTATGTCTCGTTCGTCGTCGCCGCCGAGGCCCAGCCCCTGCCTGAAACTGGGCGCACGATCGGAATCGACTGGGGTGTCAAGGAAACCGCCACCACCACCTCCGACGAGCACGATCTCCCGCACTCCCCGCACGGCAAACGCGCGGCGGCGAAGCTGGCCCACTATCAACGCCAGATGGCTCGCCGCCGACAGCCGAAGGGCAAGCGGCAGACCAAGGGCTACTGCCAAGCCCAGCGGCTCGCGGCCAAGGCACACAAGAAGGTCGCACGAGCTCGCCAGGACGACGCCCGGAAGTGGGCGAAGAAGGTTGTTACTGACCACGATGCGATCGCGGTGGAGGACTTCCGCCCGAAGTTCCTTGCCAAGACCACGATGGCTCGTAAGGCCGCCGATGCGACGATCGCGGCCACCAAGAACGAACTCGTGATGATGGGTCGCAAGCACGGCCGACTGGTCGTGCTCGTGGACCCGCGCAACACGACGAAAGACTGCGCTGGGTGCGGAGCAAGAACCACGCACGCCCTGCCGCTGTCAGAACGTACCTACACCTGCACGCAGTGCGGACGAACGTCCTTGAGGGACAAGAACTCCGCGCATGTGATGCGGGTCCGGGCTGGGCTGTACCCGGCTGGTGCTGAGAGCAGAAGACCCGATCAGGTGCAGCCTGATCGGGCAGCTTGAGCCAGAAATCCCCTGCATCCCTTGAACGGACGGGACCAAGAATCCCCTCCCTTCAGGGAGGGGAGCAGTCAACTTCACCCTGTCCACCGCGCAGGCCACCATCAGCCAGCAGCTGATCGCCGACTCGGATCCGACGGCGATCACGTTGGACAGCAACGGTGGCCTGCAGGCGTCCGACGCGGCCAAGCTCAACGAGCCCGAGATCAAGGCGCGCACCGCGGCGGGGTTGCTGGGTTGCACGGACGTGCTCGACTTCAACACCGAGACGATCAAGGATCCTCAGGTGCGCAAGGCGATCGCGCTGTCCATCGACCGGAACGCGATCCAGTTGCAGTACGGCGGCGCGCGGTTCGGCAAGGTGACCCAGTCGTACATCAACGAGGCTCAGCGCGGGTACGTCGAGCAGCACACCGACCTGGACCCGGCGGGCAAGCCGAAGCTGGACGAGGCCAAGAAGCTGCTGGAAGGCAAGGACTTCCCCAAGACCTTGGTGTACGGCTACGCGGACACCAACACCCGGTACAAGAACGTCGGCACCGTGCTGCAGCAGGACCTCAAGGCCCTCGGCATCGACGTGCAGCTGCGTCCGATTCCGGCCGCCAACTACTACACCGTGCTGGCCGGTGACCAGATGCCCGACATCGCCCGGAGCGGCTGGTGCGGTGGCGCGGACAGCGGTTCGGTGCGCACCACCATCGACCCGAACGTGGGGCCGAGCGTGGACGGCAAGACCTACGGCTTCTCCAACATCCCGCGGTACTACGACCCGAAGATCTCCGGCGAGATGTACCAGCTCCGCGGCGCCAACGGGTCGAGCGAGGAACTGGGAAGGCAGTGGGCGACCCTGTTCGACCAGGTCATGCAGTCCTATCCGCTGGTTCCGCTGGTGCGCACGTTCACCAACAGCGTGGTCGGTTCCAAGGTCCGCAACGCGCAGGTGGGCTACTTCTTCGGCTCCATCGACCTGTCGATCGTCGGCGTCGAGCGGTGACGGTCGGGGAACGAGAGAGGTAGAACGGTGAGTCCATCCCGAGCTGGCAGGTTGCGCCCATGACCAGGTTCGTACTGCGGCGGTTCGTCGCGATGATCGTGCTGCTGCTCGTCATCAGCTTCGTGACGTTCAGCTTGTTCCAGCTCGGTCCGGCGGACCCGGCCGCGGCGGCGTGCGGGCAGGAGTGCACTCCGCAACGCATCGCCGAGGCCCGCGTCGCGCTCGGGATGGACAAGCCGTTCCTCAGCCAGTACTTCGCCTACATGTCCGGGCTGCTGGGCGACCGCACGGTAGGAGCGCCGGGCTCCGGGACCCTGTGCTCCTGGCCGTGCCTGGGGAAGTCGTTCCAGACCAACGAGGACGTCACCACGATCATCGGGCGGGCCCTGCCGTACACGGTGTCGGTGGGCATCGGTGCGATCGTGCTGTGGACCATCGCCGGCGTCGGGCTGGGGCTGCTGGCGGCACTGCGCAAGGGCCGGCTCACCGACAAGTTGATCGTCGGCGCCGCCTCGATCGGGGTGTCCCTGCCCATTCCGGTGACCGGTCTGCTGCTGCTGTTGTTGTTCGTCAGCACGCTGGACCTGTTGCCGTTCACCACCAATGAGATCGTCTCGCCGTTCGGCGCGGCGGGTCCGGGCGGCTGGTTCCTGAACTACCTGCTGCCCTGGGTGGCGCTGGCGGTGCTGTTCAGCGCGCAGTACATCCGGGTCACCCGCAGCAACATGCTGGAGACCTTCGGCGAGGACTTCATGCGAACCGCGCGCTCGAAGGGCATGCCCCGGCGGCGCGTCGTGTTCAAGCACGGTGTGCGTGCCGGGATCACGCCGGTGGTCACCATGCTCGGGATGGACATCGGCGTCCTGCTGGGCGGTGCTGTGCTCACCGAGCAGATCTTCTCGGTGCCGGGCGTCGGATTCACCGCGGTGCACGCCGCGCAGTCCGGCGACCTGCCGGTCACCATGGCCATCACCATGATGGCCGCGTTCTTCATCATCGTCGCCAACGTCCTGGTCGACGTCGCCTACGCGGTGATCGACCCACGAGTGAGGGTCGCCTGATGACCACGCCTGAAGCCGCGCCCATGCTGGCCATCCGCGACCTGAGGGTGAGCTTCCCGACCGACGACGGCGTGGTGCACGCGGTCAACGGGATGGACCTGACCCTGGCGCGCGGGGAAACCGTCGGCATCGTCGGCGAATCCGGTTCCGGCAAGACCGTCACGACCCAGGCACTGATGGGGCTGCTCAAGGACACCTCGGCCGCGGTCACCGGTCAGATCCTCCTGGACGGGCAGGACCTCAACGCGCTCACCGAGGCCCAGATGCGCGTCTACCGGGGCAAGAAGATCGCGATGATCTTCCAGGACCCGCTGTCGGCGATGCACCCGTTCTACCCGGTCGGGGTGCAGATCGCCGAGGCCTACCGGGTGCACAACGACGTGTCCAAGAAGGCCGCGGCGGCGGTCGCCGTAGACATGCTTGGCCGGGTCGGGATTCCCGGCCCGCGGCGCCGGTACTCGGCATACCCGCACGAGTTCTCCGGCGGCATGCGGCAGCGCGCGATGATCGCCATGGCGCTGGTCTGCGAGCCCGAGCTGCTGATCGCCGACGAACCCACCACCGCGCTGGACGTCACCGTGCAGGCCCAGATCCTCGATCTGCTCAACGAGTTGCAGGCCGAGACGGGCACCTCGGTGATCATGGTGACCCACGACCTCGGAGTGATCGCCGAGGTCTGCCACCGGGTCGTGGTGATGTACGGCGGGGTGCACGTCGAGCAGGCGACGGTCGCCGACCTCTTCAGCGACCCGCGACATCCCTACACCCAGGGGCTGCTGGCCTCGATGCCGTCGCTGGCGGGGGAGTCCGAGCGGCTCACACCGATTCCGGGCTTCCCGCCGTCGTTGTCGGCGCTGCCCGAGGGCTGCCTGTTCGCGGACCGCTGCCCGAAGGCGCACCTGGTGCCGGACAACGCCTGCGGTACCCGTCTGCCGACGCTGATCGGCCCCGAGGGGCACCCGTCGCGGTGCCATCTGGAGACGCTGCCCCCGGCCGGAGAGGTGGTCCGATGACGCCGCTGCTGCAGGTCACCGACCTGACCAAGCACTTCCCGATCCGCTCCGGCGTCTTCAAGTCCGCCGGCGGCGTGATCAAAGCCGTCGACGGGGTCAGCTTCTCGATCGACGCCGGGCAGACCCTCGGGCTGGTGGGGGAGTCCGGTTGCGGCAAGTCGACCACCGGCCGACTGCTCATGCGGTTGCTGACCGCCACTTCCGGGAGCATCCGGCTCGACGGCCAGGAGATCGCCGAACTCCGCCGGTCGGACCTGCAGGAGTACCGGCGCCGGGTGCAGATGGTGTTCCAGAACCCCTCGTCCTCGCTCAACCCGCGCCAGTCCGTGGGCAGTGCGATCGCCGCGCCGCTGCTGGCCCAACGGGTCACACCGACCGGCGGCGTCAAGGCCAGGGTGCGGGACCTGATGGACCGGGTGGGGCTGCGTCCCGACCACTACAACCGCTTCCCGCACGAGTTCTCGGGCGGCCAGAAGCAGCGCGTGGGCATCGCCCGGGCGCTCGCCCTGGACCCGCAGCTGATCATCTGCGACGAACCGGTGTCCGCGCTGGACGTCTCGGTGCAGGCGCAGGTGATCAACCTGCTGGAGGACATCCAGCGGGACACCGGGGTGGCGTACCTCTTCATCGCGCACGACCTGTCCGTGGTCAAGCACTTCGCCGACCGCGTCGCGGTGATGTACCTGGGAAAGATCATGGAGTACGGGGACAGCGCCGGCGTTTTCGGCGCTCCGCAACATCCCTACACCCAGGCGCTGTTGTCCGCCGTCCCGCAACCGGACCCGGCGGCGGATCGGAGCGGGCGGATCCGGCTGTCCGGCGATCTGCCCAGCCCGGCCGACCCGCCGCGCGGCTGCGTGTTCCAGTCCCGGTGCCCGGCGCATCCGCTGCTGGACCCGCAACGCCGGCAGTTGTGCACCGACAGCGTGCCGAGCGGCGACATCGCCTGCCATCACACCGATGCCGCAGGAGAAGCACTGGCCGCCGTGCCCCGGTGAGCCGATCCACGTCCTGCTGAACATCCGTACCGCGCAACAGAAAGGTGACGACCGTGTTGATCCGCGACATCCGCCCGTGGGGTGACGAGCGCAGCGATGTCGAGCTGGCCGGCGATCGCATTGCGGGGATCCGCCGGCACGATCCGGCCGCGCAGCCGGCCGGCGAGGTGGTCGAGGGCCGTGGCCGGCTGTTGCTGCCGTCGTTCAGCGACGTGCACGTGCACCTGGACTCGACGCGGATCGGCCTCCCGTTCCGGCCGCACACGGGCGGTCCGGGAGTGTGGACGATGATGCTCAACGACCGGCAGAACTGGCGCACCGCGGAGGTTCCCCTCCAGGAGCGGGTGGCCGGCACGCTGGAGCGGATGATCGCCCGCGGCACCACGCGGGTGCGGTCGTACGCCCAGGTGGATGTGGACTGCAAGCTGGAGAAGTTCGATGCCGTGGTGGCCGCGAAGGAGGAGTTCGCCGGTCAGGCCGACGTCCAGATCATGACGTTCTCGCAGGCAGGCATCCTCCGCGAGGAGGGCACCGCCGACTACCTGGAGGCCTCGCTGAAGGCCGGAGCCGACGTGATCGGCGGCATCGACCCCTGCAGCCTCGACCGGGATCCCAAGGGGCACTTGGACGTCGTGTTCGGGCTGGCCGAGAAGTACCAGGTGGAGGTGGACATCCACCTGCACGAGCCGGGGCATCTCGGGGTGTTCTCCACCGATCTCGTGCTCGAACGCACCCGGGCGCTGGGCATGCAGGGCAAGGTCACGATGTCCCACGCCTACGAGCTGGGCTCGGTCTCCGAATCGGTGAGCCGCCGCATCATCGACGACTTCGCCGAGCTGGACATCGCGATGGCCACCGTGGCACCGGCCGACCGGAACCAGCTGTCCCTGGAGGCGCTGACGGAGGCGGGCGTCCGGGTGGGCCTGGGCGAGGACGGCCAGCGCGACTACTGGAGCCCCTACGGCAACTGCGACATGCTCGACCGCACCTGGCAACTGGCCTTCACCAACAAGTTCCGTCGTGATGACCTGATCGAGATGTCGCTCGCGGTCGCGACCATCGGCGGGGCCTCGATCATGAGCCACGACGTCGCCCGGCTCGCCGGGGTCGCCGACCGGCCCGGTCTCGCCGTCGGCGACCGCGCCGACCTGGTGCTGGTCGACGGCGAGACGCCGACCAGCGCCGTGATGGACCGCGGCACCGACCGCACCGTCCTGCACGACGGTGTGGTCGTCGCCGACCAACTGGCCCTGGTACGCCGCTGAGCCCCTTGCCGCAAGCCGGAACGGATGGGCATGCCGGCGATTTCCGCGAAGGACTCTGCTCATCGTCGGCGCGCCGTTGCGGGAAGTGATCGCGGCTTTCTAGCCGTCGACGTCCGCCAGCCCTTCGTGGACGCGTAGCAGCAATCCTTGGAGCAATTGGCGTTCCTTCGCGTCCAGCGGCTGGAGCACCTTGTCCTGGACGGCTCGTGCCTCGGCGTCCAGGTCCGCCAGGAGGGCCCGCCCGGCGGGGGTGAGGGAGACGGAGACCCGCCGCCGGTCCGCCATGTCGCGCGCCCGGTCGACGTACCCGGCGGCGGCCAACTGGTCGACCACCTTGGCCATGTCGCTCGGGTCCACGCCCAGCCGGACAACCAGGTCGCGCTGGGCGTGCGGCCCGAAGTCGGCCAGCGCGGCGAGGGCCGCCATGTCCCACAGTCGCAGGCCGCGCTCGGCCAGCCGCTCGGCCAGCAGGCCGCGGGCGGTCTTGCCGACCCGGGAGAGCAGGTAGGTGCTGAGATCCAGCAGGGTCGGCGGAGTGGATCGATCGGCGGGCATAGTGCGAGTCTAAGGTGTCCACCTATAGTGGGTGCAGACCCACTAATTTGCCGCCGACCCGAGGAGTCCTGCTGTGGATGCCCTCTACCCCCGCCTGCTCGTCACCCGCTTCGCCGAGTGCTTCCGCTTCTACGAGGCGATCCTGCCGCCGCTGGTCGGCGCAAGCCTCGTCAAGGGCGCGCCGGAAGGCCCCTACGCCAACTGGGACGTCAACGACGAGGCCGTCCTGGTGCTGTTCGATCGCGGCGCGATGGCCGCGACCATTGGCACCGGGGCGCTTCCCGCGCGACCCGGCCCGGCGCAGGACACCGCGATGCTCGTCTTCCGGGTGGACGACGTGGACAAGCGGCTGGCCCTCTGCCTGGAGCACGGTGGCCGCCTCGTCATCGGCCCGACCGGCCGGCCGGAGTGGGGCCCGAACCTGCGCAGCGCCCACCTGCGCGACCCCGACGGCCACCTGATCGAGCTCCAGTCCTACTAGGGTCGGGCCGTTGGTCACTGGTCGAATACCGGATATCAACCTCGTTCGGTCACGGTGAGCCGGTAAGGCCGTGACCGTGCTGCTCGACGACGGCTCGCAGCGTCAGGTTCCCGTCGATGAACTGGGCGTCGGACAGCGGTTCCTCGTGCGGGCGGGGGAGACGATCGGCACCGATGGTCGCGTTGTCGATGGCCAGGCCGCGGTCGACTGCAGCGCGATGACCGGTGAGTCGGTTCCGGTCGAGGTCATCGCGAACGACGAGGTCGTCGGGGGCACGGTCGTGCTGAACGGCTGGCTGGTCGTCGAAGCGACCAGGGTCGGTCAGGACACCCAGTTGTCGGCGATGGTGCGGATGGTCGAGGAGGCGCAGTCGGGCAAGGCCGCGGTGCAGCGGCTCGCCGACCGCATCTCCGCCTACTTCGTGCCCGCCGTGCTGGTGGCGGCGGCGGGCACGTTGCTCGGATGGCTGCTCGTGGTGGGATCGCCGCAGGAAGCGTTCACCGCGGCGCTGGCCGTGCTGGTCATCGCCTGCCCATGTGCGCTGGGACTGGCGACACCGACGGCTCTCATGGTGGCGTCAGGCCGGGCGGCGCAGCTGGGGATCTACATCAAGGGCTACCGGTCGCTGGAGTCCACACAGGACATCGATACCGTGGTTCTGGACAAGACCGGTACCGTCACCGACGGCCGGATGACCGCGGTCGAGGTGAGCTGCGTCCCCGACGTCGACGTGCGACGCGTGCTGCGCCTCGCCGGCGCAGTGGAGGACGTCTCCGAACACGCGGTTGCTGCGGCGGTCAGCTCCTACGCGCGCGCGGAGCTGGAGGCTCTGCCGCAGGTCGAGCGGTTCACCGGCATGCCGGGACTGGGGGCGACCGGAATGGTCGAGGGCCACGACGTGCTCGTGGGACGCGCCAAGCTCTTCCACGAGCGTGGTCTGGAGCTGCCGGAGGATCTCGACCGCACGCGCCGGAAATGGGAGCAGCAGGGCAACACGACGGTCGTCGTCGGTTGCGACGGGAGCGCGGTGGCCGTGATCGCGGTGGCGGACCGGGTCAAACCGTCGGCTGCGGCGGCTGTGGCCGAACTGCATCGAATCGGCCTGCGCACGGTGATGCTCACCGGCGACAACGACGCCACCGCGCGGAAAGTCGCCGAGGAAGTGGGCATCGGCGAGGTGATCGCCGAGGTTCTGCCGGGCGAGAAGGTCGAAGTCGTGCGGCGCCTGCAGTCCGGGACGTCGCCGCCCTTCCGCTTGCGGCGCTGGGCCTGCTCAATCCGCTCATCGCCGCGGCCGCGATGGCTCTGTCCTCGGTGCTCGTCGTATCGAACAGCCAACGACTGCGCCGCTTCTCCGGGAGCACGGCCCACCGCGACGGCGACACCGCGCTACCGGCGGCGTAGCTCCACTCGTTTCAGGGGCTGCAGAGCCTGTTTCCGGACTTGCTCAGCGTGGCGGAACCTCAAGAGCCTTCTCGCTGTGGGATCCCCTACCCATGATGCCCCGGAGTTTCTGCTGCGGCGTGTGGGGTACTCCCCGCACGGAAATGGTTCTTGACCGGGGGATGGTGACCAGGATGAGGAAATGCGCTGCGGCAGCGTTCGGTGGTGCGGCCTTGGTGGCGGCGTTGGCTGTGCCCGGCGTTGCGGCGCACGCGGCTCCGCCGTCGACGAACCCGGCGCAGTCGTCCGGCATCGTGGCCGCCGAACTGGCTGAACAGGACAAGTCCTTCATGACGCAGGTTGCGCAGGTGAATCTGGCGGAGATCACCATCGGCAAGCTGGCGCTGCAGAAGGCCACCACGCCGCAGGTGCGGTCGCTGGCGCAGGAAACGCTCACCGACCACCAGAACGCGCAGAGCAAACTCGAACAGCTGGCCGGTCAGAAGGGCGTGACACTGCCGTCGTCGCCGAACGAGGGACAGCAGAACATCGGGAAGCAGCTGGAGGGCGCGTCCGGCGCTATGTTCGACACCACCTATCTGCAGGCGCAGATCTCCGGACACCAGGAGGCGAGCACGCAAACGCGTGCCGAAATCGACTCCGGCCGGGATGCCGACGTGCAGGCTTACGCGAAGGACTTCCTCCCGGCGGTGCTCAAGCACCTGAGTCATGCCCAGGCGGCTGCGAAGGCCCTCGGAATCGCTCCGAAGGGGGCCAACACGGGTTCCGGCGGGCTGGCGGAGCGAGCACGGTCCCATGCTGCCGACCTCGGCCTGGTGGCGGGAGGTCTGGTGATTTCCGCGGGTGCCGGCGTGGTGCTGCTGCGTCGGCGCCGGCAGCTCGGGTGAGCTCGTGGCGGCGCCGGGTGCCGGAGGCTCTGCTGGCGCTCGGTCTGGTGATCGTGGCGGTGGGACTCGGCCATGTTCTGGCCAGCGGTCCCACCCTGCCGCATGTCGGAACCGTCCCGCCCGCCCATGCGGGACCTGCTCCTGCTGCGGAGCGGGAGGCGCTGGAGTCGGCGTCACCGAGCGAGGTGCCGCAGCGGGTGCGGCTGCCGACGATGGCTGTCGACGCACCGGTGCAGCCGGTGCTGCCTGGGCCGGACCAGCAGCTGGGCGTACCCGAATCACCCAGCGTGGTCGGCTGGTGGAGCGCCGGCGCCGCACCAGGGGCTCGGCGCGGCACAGTCGTGCTGGCCGGGCACGTCGACACCCGCAGCGCCGGCCCGGGTGCTTTGTTCCGGGTGGCTGATCTCCAGCCCGGCGACCCCCTTGAGGTCACCTCCGCGCACAGCACGCACCGGTACCGGGTCGCGGCAGTGCGCAGCTACCCGAAGGCATCCCTGCCTGCGGACGTGTTCGACCGCACCGGCCATCCCCGGCTGGTGCTGATCACCTGCGGAGGCCCCTTCAACGACAGAACCCACGAATACGATCACAACATCGTCGCCTACGCCGTCCCGGCGTAGGCGCATGGCATTCCCATGCCATCCACACAGTCGGCGGCTGTTCTGCCCGGGCTGGGGTGGTAGATCAAAGCCATGGGGGATGTCCACAACCAGTTCGCGGGGAACGCGACCTACGTGGTGCAGGCCGGGGAGATCATCGGCGACATCGTGTTTCCGGCGGTCACGGACTCGGCTCTGGACACGGCGGCGAGGGGGCTTGCCGGGATCGTGCACGCGCAGTGGCGGGACGAGGCCGTGGCGAGAGGTCTGCCGGGCGCGGGAAAACTGCCTGTGCAATGGGTGGCGGACTGGTCGGTGGCCGACCACCGGGAGAACGTGGGATCCGGGCCGGCCGGTGGGCTGGCCGAGCTGACGGAGGCGTTCCGCTCGATGCCCGAGCAGCGGCTGGCGATCATCGGCGGGCCGGGCTCGGGCAAGACGTCGCTGGCGATCCTGTTGGCGCTGGAGCTGCTGCGCGATCGCGCGGCGGACCAGCCGGTACCGGTGATCTTGCTGGCGTCGTCGTGGAACCCGGTGAAGGAGCACTTCGACGTCTGGTTGGGGCGCCGCATCAAGGAGGAGTACCTGGGACAGGGCGAGGATCTGAGCCGTGACCGGATCCGGGAGCTGGTGCGCGACCGCAGGATCCTTCCGGTTCTGGACGGCCTCGACGAGATGCCGGAGTTCCTGCTCGAAGAAGCGCTTGCCAAGTTGAACAGGGCGCTGGGCGACGGCTCGCCGGTGATCCTCACGTGCCGGGCCGCGGAATACGCCGAGGCGATCGCTGACAAGAGCGTGCTCGGCGGCGCCGCCGTGATCCGCGCACAGCCAGTGGATGCTCAGACGGCAGCAGGCTATCTGCGCAGGACCTCCCAGCCGCGGCAGCTGGAACGGTGGGAGCCGGTGCTGTCCGAGCTCACCACGAATCCCGGCGGACCGGTCGCCAAGGCGTTCGCGTCGCCGCTGATGCTGTGGCTCGCGCGCACCGTCTACAGCAGCAGGGTGAACGATCCCACCGCGTTGCTCGACAGGAAGCGCTTTCCCGCCGCGTTGGCGATCGACCGGCATCTGCTCGACGCGTTGGTGCCGGCGGTCTTCCCGGCTGGGCCGAGGTCGCCCGATCAGCCGAAACCCATTCGGGATTGGGGGCCGCAGCGGGCCCAGCGGTGGCTGGCGTTCCTGGCCGCGCACGTGACGCGCTTGCACAGCAGGGAAATCAAGTGGTGGCGCCTGAGCCGGGCGAATCCGGTCCCGCTCATCGAGGTACCCGCTCTGATCGCGAGCTATTTCGTCCTGGTCCAGGTGATGGACCTCCTCGTCGATTGGTACCCCACCCCGAACGCATTCCAGTCGTTCGAGATCACTCTCGGCTCGGACGTCGCGTTGAAAACCGCGCTCGCCGGTGGGGTGGTCATCGGCTTGCTTCGGTTGTGGAAGAGCGAGTTGCCACGGCGACCGAGGCTGAAGGGGCGGCTGGTCGGCACGATCACGACGCTCGCGATCGTGCTCGTGCTAGTGCCGTTCTTGCCCAGCGGCGCAGACATCTTGTTCTTGGGCGTCGGCGTCACAGCAATCCTGATCCTCGGATTCAGCGCGCCGATGCAGTCCGCCCAAGTACTGGGGCCCCGTGCGTTGCTCCGCGGTGAGCAGGCGTGCACCGCACTGACAGCGGCGCTGGTCAGCCCCGCGGTCGGAGCGACGGTGGCCTGGCTGCTGCCGACGTCGGGCTGGGCGGCGGCGTCCGGGATCTGGGTGATCGGCGGGCTGGCGTCCGCGGTCGTGGTGGTCGTGCTGAGCCCGTGGTGCCAATGGCTGCTGGCGAAGGCGGTGTTGGCGGGGATGGGCCGATTGCCCTGGTCGGTCCTGACCTTCCTCGAAGATGCCCACCGCGCCGGGGTGTTGCGCCGGGTCGGCGGCGTGTACCAGTTCCGGCACTCCCATCTGCAGGCCCGGCTCGCGTCGGCGTGGACAGGGAAGGACGTCGTGCAGGTCGCGGGCCGGTACGAGGCGGACGAACTGCGGATCCACAGCCGCGGCGAAACCGGGTTCAAGCCGCAGGTGGTCGTGGTGCTGCTGCCCGTCATGGTAGTGGTCTTCATCGTCCAGTCCGGGAACAGCTTGACGGACATCCAGGCGTGGCTGAGCTTGGGCGCACTCCTAGGCGGGCCCATGCTGGTCGTCTGGGCCCTGCTCCGCCTCCTGAGCCGGAAGATCGAGCTGCATCTGACCAGCGAGGTCATCGAGGCAACGGTCGGCCGCCGGACGCTCACCTTCCCGTGGGACGAGGTCGCGGAAGTCGCCGTGCGCAAGTTCGAACCGCCGTTCGGCAAGAGCGAAGAGTTCATGCTGCACGTGCGCCCGGCGCCCGAGGCAGAGCTCGCCGCGTGGGTACGGGTCAACTCCGCCGGATGGATCGCGATGTACCACTTGCCGGCCGACGGCTCCGTGCCCGCTCAGCTCGAGCAGGCGCTCGTCCGCTTCGCAGGAGAGCGCTGGAAGCCGTTCAACTGATCCGGTGCGTTGAACGAAGTTCTCGGTCGCCACGTCGGCATCCGTTCTTCTGCGCTGGTAGTTCCACCTGGCGGAAATTCAACAAAATGTTGACGTCGGTCGGATCTCGGACGTAGCTTGCTCCTACTCGACAGCGCAGGAGTGCCTGTGGCACCGCGCTCTGCACCGGGAGGAGGCATCGGAGCCGGCCCATCACGTCCCGTTGACGCCGGGCGAACGCGGCCCCGCCGCGCCGGACCGCGACGCGAGGGTGAGGGGGTGGACCGTTCGGTGTCGTCCCGTCCTGTGGTCAACAAGAACAGACCGGTCCACGCGTCCGCGGACCGTGGGCAGTCGTTTTCTAAGGGGAACTGGTCTTGGCAACGATTTCGCAGGGGGATCCGGCCCCAGCGTCCTGCCACCCGGTTGACGAGAAGTTACCGGCCAAGCGACTGATTCCAGCCGCTTTCCAGCACGTCGGGGCGATGTACGCGGGCGTTGTGGCGCCGCCTCTCATCCTTGGCCCCGCCTGTGGCCTGGACCCGCACGACCAGGTCGTGCTGATCTCGGTGAGCCTGCTGGTGGCAGGGCTTGCGACGTTGCTGCAGACGCTGGGAGTCGGGCAGCTCGTGGGCAATCGGCTGCCTTTCGTCAACGCTAGTTCCTCGGCCGGGCTGGCGTCCTTGCTGTCGGTGGCGCAGGCTGCGGAGGACGGCCACGAGATCCGGACGGTGCTCGGCGCCGTTCTCGTCGGCGGCGTGTTCTGCCTGGCGGTCGGCCCGTTCTTCGGCCGGTTGATGCGGTTCTTCCCGCACCTGGTCACCGGCGTGGTGATCACGTTGATCGGTGTGTCGCTGATGACCGTGCCCGTAGCCTGGGCGCAGGGCGGAGAGGGCTCCGCGGACTTCGGGGCTCCCGCCAATCTCGCGCTCGCATTCTTCACCCTCGTCGTCATCGTCGTGCTGCAGCGGGTGTTGCGCGGCTTCCTCAAGCAGATAGCGCTGATCCTGGGCTTGGTCATCGGCACGTTGGCCGCCATTCCGTTCGGCATGGTCGACACCGGCATGTTCGAGCAGACGCCCTTGTTCTCGTTGCCGCAGCCGCTGCAGTTCGGCGCGCCCGAGTTCCACCCGGCCGCGATCCTCGCGGTGTGCATCGTGATCCTGGTGGCGATGACCGAGAGTTCGGCCGGGATGCTGGCGATCGGTGAGATCTGCGAACGCCCGGTCGAGCAGGAGGTCGTCACCCGCGGGCTGCGGGTGGACGGCATCGCAACGACCCTTGGCTCGCTGTTCGGAGGACTTCCCACCAGTGCCTTCGCCCAGAACGTCGGCGTGGTGTCGCTGACCCAGGTGCGCAGCCGGTTCGTCGTTGCCGCCGCCGGTGGCGTGATGGCTCTGCTGGGGCTGTTCCCGGTGCTGGGCGGCGTTGTTTCGCTGGTGCCGTACCCGGTGCTGGGAGGGGCGGGGCTGATGCTGTTCGGCAGTATCGCCGCCAGCGGCATCCGCACGTTGTCGCGGGCGCATCTGGAGCACGGCCACAACATGTTCATCGTGTCGGTCGCCCTGGCGGTCGGGCTGATTCCGCTGGCCGCGCCGAAGATCTACCAGCAGTTCCCGGAGTGGTTCCAGACCGTGTTCGGCACCGGCATCGTCGCCGGCGCCGTCGTGGCGGTGCTGCTCAACATCGTCTTCAACCATCCACTGAGGACCCCGTCATCCGAACCGGCAGCACCCGAACCCGTTCACGGCACCAGCGGCTAGGGCGCCCGGCGAACGCGGCCAGAACCCGGATCCACGAGGATCTGGTCGCGATTCGCTGCGAAGTGGACACTTCCTGTCTCGTGATCTACTGCGCCGGGGCGGTGCGGGTCGAACGGAGAAGTTCGGGGTCTTCAGGGGTATGAAGGTGTGGCCCAGCGGCTCATGCGCGCTGACCACGCGGCTTCCCGGACGTCGGTGTTGCGGTGGTTCCGCAATGCCAGGAGCCGTTGGGTCCAGGTGGTGGCCCATCCTGCTTGGCGAGCGGTCGTCGTGACGAGCTGGACCGCGAGCAGCCCGGGTACTGATCCGTCCTGTTGGGACAGGTGGTCGGTGACTGCCGCGACGGTGTCGGGGCTCCGGTGCTGCGTTGGCATCCCGTAGTCGGTGGGGGCTCGCCAGCGGTGTGGCCGTTCGTCGATGGCGTTGACGAGCTCGTCCCAGATGGCGAGGTCGGGCGGCCCGGAAAGGGTCTGCTCGGCCAGCTTTCGCAACAGCGGCACGCCAGCGGCGTGCATTCCGGCTGCGCGGCACCCGTCGAAGAGGATCCGGGATGCGGTGGTGTCGACCTCCGCAGTGGTGTCGAAGTAGCCTCCGTGCGCGCCAGCGGATGCCAACTCTGCCAGCCGGTGCCATGCGACGACGGAGAGGTCCGCATTTCCGGTGGTGATGTCCAGGACCAGACCGTCCACGACAGTGGCGAGCGCGCTCGGGCGCCCCAGGAGAAGGCGGGAGACGACCTGGAACAGGTCCTGCGGCGCACCAGCGTTCGCCAGGTGGGCCAACTGGTCGATCGCGCCCGGCGCGTGGGGCCACCACTCGGCGTACGCGTTGACCAAGTCGAGTGGGGAGTCGGGGCCCTCGCTGGTGAGGGCACCGGCCAGCACGCGGGCGAAACCGGGCCGCTGGCCGGGGGCGAGTCGGCCCGGTGCGGCCTTGAAGACGGCGGCCCGCACGGCTGCTTCGCCGCGAACCGCTTCGCCTAGCATTCCCGGCACTCGGGCGTCCTCGTCGAGGAACCCGAGCAACGCGGTCGCCACGGCAGCGCGGATGTCGCGATGCAGCGCGGCATCGGCCCAGGCAACAGCAAGCGCGTCGACAGCCCCAGCGGGGCGGTGCTCGCCCAGCAAGCGGGCCGCTTCCTTCGCTGCTCCGACCGAGGCGCGTGTGAGGATCGGCAACAGCGCCTCGTGCGCTGCGTACTCGGGGAGCATGTCGAGTGCGTCGCCGAGGGAACGCACCGCAGCGCGGGCCACCGGACCCGCTGGTGCACCTGCATGGTGCAACAGAGAGGGGAGCGCGCGTTGCGGTGCTGCGGCACTCAGAGCCGACAGCGCGGCCGCGGCCACCGGAGGCGGAGCTGTGTCAGCGATCGATGTCAACGTGTCGGGGGCACTGATCATCCTGACCGCCGATTCCCGTTCTCGCAGGGCGGTTTCCTCGTCACCGGCCACTGCGGCGGCATGTGTCTCGAAAGCGGCGCGCTGTTGCGGCGTCCACCGGCCGCGCCTGCCAGCGGGCAGGGCGGGCAGCGGTTCGCCGGAGTCCAGCAGCCGATCGAGCAGGTCGGTCCTCCGGGTGGCCACGACCTGCCAAAGCGCGTCGACCCTGCCGAGATCCGGGTTGTGCGCGACCAGTTCCCCGACCCGCTCGTCACGGGTTGCGGGAGAGGCAGTCCACACCCGCGCTGCTGCCGCCGCCTCAGCGGGATCGTCTGCCGTGCGGGCGATCTCGCCGACGAGCCGGTCGAGCTCCGGAACGGAATGCAGGACCGTTGCGAGGAGTTCGCCTGCCCGCAAAGCGAGCGAGCACCGCCCGTGGCGCGCGTCCCGAAGGGCGCGGTCGCGCAGGCCCGCCCACAAACCGGGACCGGCGCCGGCGGGCAGCCCGCGGGCCGGCGAGCTCCCGCCTGCCGATCGGGGGTCGGCGTGCAGCCGGGCCAGCAGTGCTTGCAGGTCGTTCACCCGGTCTGGGATGCCGCGCGCAATGGCGCTGGTCAGGGAACGGGCCAACCACCGTGAGATCAGTGCGAAGGTCTCCCGAGTGGTGTCGCGGGAACCGGTCGCCGCGTGCACGACCTCTCGGAACACCGAAACAGGGACCGCCGAAAGCAGGCGCGACGGTGCCGCAGCGACCGGGCGAAGTGCGGCGGCGCGGATCAGGTCCTGGTCGTGCCAGGCGCGCCTGGCCGCACGCAGCGCCGAGACGAACGCCTCCGGGTCGCGCTCGCGCACGGCGCAGGACAGCAGTGCCTCCCACGCGGCGCGCCGTTCTTGGTAGCGATGGCTGGCCGTGGCTTCCAGCAGCGCCGGGGCGGCCTGGTCGTAGGGCAGGACCGCCGTGATCGCCAGTCGCCGCCAGCCCCGGCCGAACTCGCCGTCGGCGAGGACGCGATGCCCCAGCTCGGCCCTGTCGGCAGCGGGCAACAACGCGAGTTCGTCGGCGGTCACGTCCGTTCCCAACTGCTCGGCGGAGTAGGCGAGGTCGACCACTCCCCGCCGCTGCTCACGCGGGACAGCGCCCAGCACCGACGCGCGGGCAGGACCGGGCCCCAACAGCCGCAGCAGTGCTGCTACCCGGTCCGCGCCCATGGCCGCGATGGAGGCCCGGCTCCGGGCGCTCAGCGGCATACCGTGGTAGACGTGCGATCTCAACCAGCGGGGGTCGGCCTCGAGCAGCTCGTCCGGTTCGGAGAACAGCGCGGAGAAGATCCGGGGGTCCGAGGCGAAAGCGTGAGCACCCCGTAGCTGCTCGCGCAACACCTTGGCCACCGACCGCGGCTGCCTGGTGGCCAGGACTGCGAGCAGGTCGCGATGACCACGCAGCCACGCCGCACGTTCCCGGCCCTGCTTGCCGGCAGTCTCGGACAACACGAACTCCGCTACGGCGGCGGGTGCGGTGCGGCCGAGCCGGTGCAGCGAGCCTGCGCTGGCGCCGGCCGTGGCCAGCCACCGGGCGACCACGTCCGGCGAACAGGCCGGCAGCAGCTCCGCGAGCTCTCCGCGCCCGTACCGCTCGTGGACTTCACTTGCAAGTACGTCCGCGAGAACGCGGCGACGGGATCGCCGCAGGACGCCGTACACGGCCAGCCGATCCAACCGGCCCCCACCGCGGACCAGCGCGGCCAACGCATCATCGGAGACCGGAAGCCTGATCGCGGCAGCGAGTGCGCGTCGCCGCAGGACCGGATCGGCCACCGCGCGTTCAAGGGTCGCAAGATCACGCCGCACCACGGCCAAATGGAGACCGAGGTGTCGTTCGTACGTACCGCCTGAGTCCAGACGTGCGTGGACGGACGCGTATTCGGCGTCGGACAGCCGACGAGCGTACGCGGACAGCGCACGCATCCGTGCCGGGAAGGACAGTGCGTCAAAAGACCTGCTGCCGGGCACGATGACTCCCGGCTCATGCGCCGCGCTCACCGGATGGTGGCCGGGTCAACCTTTCGTTCAGTCATGCCGCCATGATCCTTGTCAACGCCGATGTTGGCAAGCGGTTCCCACCGAGTACCGGCGGGCTCGCCTTACCCGGTGCGGCGGTGCGTGACGAACACCGGCCAGCGGCCACGACCCCTGACCGGCCTGGACAGCGGATCGGCGCCGACCTCAGCTCGTGAAGCCTGCACCGTGACCGGGCAGCGGCGGGCGGAACATGCACCACGCGCAATGATCAGGCGGCTGCGCAAAGATCCTTTTTGGACACGCGGCCCGGCGAGCGAAGATGCCGGACGTGCACCGGCGCTTCGGAGCACGAATGCCTTTCGAGAAGGCGAAACGTCGGTGTGTCGTGCTCTAGCGGCTCTCGACCGCGACCCGCAGGCCCAGCGCGACCAGGACCGTGCCGCTGACAGCTTCGAGCCGACGACGGATCTTGGCTCGCCGGAACCACGCACCGGCACGCGCCACCCCGGCCGCGAGGGCGAGGTAGAAAGCGGTCTCCACGACGACCTGGATCAGCGCGAGCACCGCCGTCGTGGCCAACAGCTGCCGGTCGGCCGGGATGAACTGCGGGTAGAAGGCGAACATGAAGATTGCCGCCTTCGGGTTGGCCAGCATCACCAGCACACCCTCGCCGAAGGACCGCCGAGCCGACTGCCGGGGCGAGGCGGCGGCCTCGACCGGTTCGCCGGTGCCCTTCGCCCGAATCGCGGCGATCCACGAGCGCACCCCGAGGTAGATCAGCAGTGCTGCGCCGGCCACCCGCAGCACCAGATACGCGACCTCCGAGGCAGCGACCAGGGCGGCCAATCCCGCGCCGGCTGCCAACGCCCACAGGTAGAGCCCGGCTTCCAGCCCCAGCACGGTCGCGACAGCGGATCCGAAGCCGTGCAGCGCGGCGCGGCGGAAGATCAACGCCATGGCCGGTCCGGGCGAGGCGGAGATCAGCAGCACTGCGAGCAGGAAAGCGGGCAACACCTGCAGCACGTCCATCGTCGGCGCAGCCTCCTGTCCAGATCAGTTCCGAGGACAAGCTACTGGAACATCCCGACAGGAAGCGCCGGATCCCTCAGCTGCCGAGGCCGATGCTGCGGCTGTCGAGAAGCGCAGCCGCCGTCCGCGGCGCAGATGTCAACTGGGCGTCGCGTCGTAGCGGGCACGTGCCTCGTCGATATCGGAACCGTGTTGATCGGCCCAATCGGCCACTGTGGACAGCGGAAGGAGGAAGGTTCGGCCGAGTCCGGTCAAACCGATGACAGTACCTGCCCCGCCCAGGAACTGGTTCCAGCCCAGCAGCGCGACGCGCTCACCGCCTACGCGGTCGCCTTCTACCGCTACGAACTGTACGGCGATCAGAACGGGTTGCTCGTACTGACCGGCCAGCGACCCCTGCCGGGAGCGACCGCGAAGGTGCGTGTGGTGCCTCCGCGCCTGTAACGCCAAGGGGTCGCGAGCCACGCCGAATGGCGGGAACAGGCTGGACATCACCACACACGCGGTCGAGCGGATCGCCGGTCGCCCCGCGACGACCCTGGCCGAGTTCTTCGCCAGCCAGCGCGAGGAACTGCTGGGCTGAGCGCTCCTTCGTGAAGAGCCTTCCACCGCAACGTTTCCGCGCTTCTCCGACGGGCTGGTGCCTCGTCCAAGCCGGCGCCAGCCTCATATCGATTGCGCCACCACATCGGCGGCCCATACTGTCATGGCAGTAGTTCTTGCTGATCTCCCCGAAGGAGTCGGATGACCGTGACCGATCGTGCCCTTGGCACCGCGCCTGCGCTCACGCACTTCGCTGGTCGCGCCGGCGACCACAACGACCGGGCGATGGTTGGCTCGCGACTGGTGGCGGCAAGCCTCGCTGCTCGTTTCGGTGCCGAGCCGGTCGTCATCGGCCAGCCGCAGCCGGCGCTTTCGGTGGGATGGAAAGAGGAGCTCGCAGCCGCGCTCCCGGCTCTGCAAGAGATGTCCCAGCGGTACGAGCAGCTGCTCGGTGACGGCGGCGTGCCGGTGACCGCGCTGAGCCGCTGCGCGGTCGCCCTGGCCACCTTGCCGAGGATCGCTGCTCACCGACCCGATGCCGTGGTCGTGTGGTTCGACGCTCACGCGGACATCAACACCCCGCAGACCTCTGCGACCGGTTACCTGGGCGGTCTGGCGCTCAGCGGTCCGCTCGGCCTGTGGGACTCCGGTCTCGGGAGCGGCCTGCCGCAGCAGAACGCCGTCCTCGTCGGAGCACGTGACATCGACCCGCCGGAGCAGCACCTGATCGATCGCGGCGACATCGAACTCGTCGAAGTCGGGCCCGGCCTGCCGGAGGAACTGCGACGTGCGATCGACGGTCGGCCGGTATACGTGCACCTCGACTGCGACGTGCTCGAACCCGGCACCGTGCCGACCGACTACCTCGTGCCGGGTGGGCTGAGCCTCGCGCAACTGCAGCAGGCAGCCGAGGTACTGGCCGAAAGCGAAGTCATCGGTGTCGAAATCGGCGAGTTCGAATCGCATGCAGATGCCGCGCCCGCAGCGCCCCTCATCGATGCGTTGGAACCGGTTCTTCAAGTAGTTGCGCGTTCCTTGAACGCAAACCGCGCTGGAGCATGACGCACGGTCATGTTGGTCGCCGACAAGAACACCCCGGGAGAGACCCGGTCGGGAACTGGACACGATGTTCGAGGCGGAGGCAGAGCGATGTGAAGCACCGTCGCCGCTCCGGCATCGCCCTGCTGTACCTGCTCACCGTGGGAGTGAACGCGACGTTGATTCCCGCTGTGCAGCAACGCGATTGCCCAGCTGTTCGTGAGTGGTCGCAACCGGCGCGTGAGGTGTTCTCGTACTCGCTGAGCCTCCTGGAGGCAGGAAGGTAGTGGCTCGCCAGGCGAGCCCAGGTGCCTGATGACCGACAAGATCGACTTCAAGAAGACCCTCGACTCCTACCGAGCACAACGTGGCCGGTTTCGGGTCGTGGACGTGCCCGACATGCGGTACCTCATGGTCGACGGTCACGGTGATCCCAACACCTCGCCCGCTTTCGCCGAGGCGGTCGAAGCGCTCTACCCGGTTGCCTACAAGCTGAAGTTCGCCAGCAAGCAGGGCCTCGGCCGCGACTACGTGGTCCCGCCGTTGGAAGGCCTGTGGTGGGCCGAGGACATGGACTCCTTCACGGCCGCTCGTGACAAGTCGCAGTGGGACTGGACGATGATGCTCATGGTCCCCGGCTGGATCGACCAGGCCATGTTCGCCACCGCGGTCGAGCAGGCCGGGAGGAAGAACCGGCCAGCGGGTCTCGGCGACGTCCGTCTGGATGCGCTGTCCGAGGGGCGGTGCGTGCAGACGCTGCACGTCGGCTCCTTCGACGACGAGGCGGACCTGCTCGCGCAACTGCATCACGAGTTCATCCCCAGTCACGGGTTGTGCATGGCCGGCAAGCACCACGAGATCTATCTGAGCGACTTCCGCAAGGTCGCACCCGAGAAGCAGCGCACCATCCTCAGGCAACCGGTGCGTTCCGCGAACGCTGCGGACGTTCGGCACCGCTGAACCAGGACAGGCCGTCCTCCAGTCATGTGGTGTCGATGGAGCCGGGCGCGGCGGCGAGTCGGCGCGCGGTCGGATCCACTGTGGACACTTCCTGCGGTGCTGGACCCGGAGCGCAACGGGGCGGCGTCGACCGACGCGAACCTCACCGCGGTCGTCCAGATCCGCGCCGCGCTCAGGTGAGGCGTTGGTCCGTTGGCCGGTCGTGGGTGCGAAGACCGGTTTGAGCCGGTTTCCGGACTCGCGGCACAATGCGGCATGCCCGAAGTACGTCCGCGGTGGCGGAAGAAGCGGTACATCCTCGGCGCGGTCGTCGCGCTCCTCGCCGCGTTCGCCTTCGCCAACAACACCCAGCTGTTCGCCGAGGTCGGCGGGGAACCGCCGAAGGTGCTGGCGCATCGCGGTGTCGCGCAGACGTTCAGCACCGCCGGCGTGGAGAACGACACGTGCACCGCCGAGCGGATCGATCCTCCGGTGCACGGGTTCCTCGAGAACACGATCGCCGGCCTGCGCGCGGCGTTCGATTCCGGGGCAGACCTGGTCGAACTCGACGTGCACATCACCAGCGACGGGCAGTTCGCGGTCTTCCACGACTGGGAGGTGGACTGCCGCACCGACGGGGCCGGCACCACCCGGGACTTCACGATGGCCGAGCTGAAGGCGCTCGACATCGGCTACGGCTACACGGCGGACGGCGGCCGGACCTTCCCGTTCCGGGGGCGCGGTGTCGGGCTCATGCCGTCGCTGGACGAGGTGCTGTCGGCGTTCCCCCAGGAGCCGCTGCTGATCCACGTCAAGAGCGAGGATGCGGCCGAGGGCGCTGCGCTGGCCCAGCGGCTGTCCGAGCTGGACGCGGCTCGGCTGGCCGACATCGCCGTCTACGGTGGTGATGCGCCGGTGCGGGCCGTCCGGGATCGGCTGCCGCAGATCCGCGCCGCGTCGAAGGGCAGCATGACCGACTGCCTTCTGCGGTACGAGGCGATCGGGTGGACCGGGATCGTTCCGGATGCCTGCGCGAACACCGAACTGCACATCCCGGAGTCCTACGCGCCGTGGCTGTGGGCGTGGCCGTCGAAGTTCGTGAGCCGGATGGAGTCCGCGGGCACCCGCGTCGTCCTGGTAGCCGGATCGGGTGGGTTCTCCGAGGGATTCGACACGCGGGAGTCGCTGGCGCGTATCCCCGGTGGTTTCACGGGCTACGTCTGGACCAACCGGGTCGCCGAGGTGGCGCCGCTGATCGACCGCTGAAGCGGACGGCGTAATTCGGCCAGGCCAGCAGGCTGCTGTGTAGGTTGGGTTTGTGCGAATTCTGTTCAGTGCAACCCCCGCGTACGGCCATGTTCTTCCGTTGGTGCCGTTGATGCAGGCCGCGGTCGAGGCGGGGCATACCGTTGCGCTGGCGACCAGCGCCGGTGTGCGGGATGAGGTCGGTCCGGAGCTCGCCGCCGAGGTGGAGTTCCTGGCCGCAGGTGCGATGCCGATGGAGTTCTCCGAGGACGCTGCCCGCCGCACCGGCGCAGACCCGTTCCACCCGGGGCCCGAACTCATCGGGGAGATCTTCGGGGGCTCCCGCGTGGACCTCGGCGGCGATGACACGATCAGCCTTGGCCGCGAGTGGGCGCCCGACCTGATCGTGGCCGAGACGTTCGACGCGATCGGCCCGATGGTCGCAGCCGGTCTCGGTATCCCCTGGTACCAGGTGGGTATCGGCCCCGCGACGCCCGCGGTGATCACCGAGATCGAGCGCGCCGCGGCTTCGCGCTATCGGGACGCCGGACTGGACCCAGTCGGGCCGCTGAGCTACATCGACCCGTGCCCACCACAACTGCAGGATCCCGGCTGGTCCAGCCGCGTTCCCGTGCTGCCGCTGCGCACGCAAGCCCACCGACGCCCCCGCGACATGGCATTCGAACCGCCGGCCTTCGCGGACCCGGCCAAGCCCACGGTGCTGGTCACCCTGGGCACGATCTTCTCCGACCCGGACGTGCTCGACACGACCGTGAGAGCGACGGCAGGCCACGACGTCAACGTGATCGCCACTGTGGGCTCCTCGATGAGGAACCCGGACGCGGGCGAAGACGGCTCCCTGCCCAGCCGGCGACCCGACGGCGGCGAGGTGCACTTCGTGCCGTTCGTGCCGCTCGGCCAGCTTCTCGACCGAGCGGATCTCGTCGTCGGTGCCGGCGGTTCCGGCACGGTCCTCGGCGCCCTGGCACACGGTCTTCCCATGGTGCTGTGGCCTCAGGGCGCCGATCAGCCGATCAATGCCGCCCGCGCCGCCGCTGCCGGAGCGGCGATCACCGTTGGCAGCGGGGACGAGATCTCCCCCGCGGTGCGGCGGGCGTTGGCGGAGGGCACCTTCCGCGACCGGGCCCGGGCCGCCGCCGCGGAGAACGACGCTCGTCCCAGCCCCGCCGATGTCATCAAGGAAATCACCCAGGGGCCCGTCGCCGGCTGAGGGTGACCGCTCTGCTGGCTCGACGTCTGCGTTAGCAGGCCGGCGTCCCGACCTCGACCAGCACGCTGCCGAGGAAGTCTACGAGCTCGTCGTGGGCGTCGAGGGGGAGGACGTTCGCGACGTACTGGTCCGGCCGGACCACCACGAGGGCTCCGTGGTCCCGGTCCAGGCCGCGCAGATCGAAGATGTCGGTGGCCGGATCGGGGCAGAAGACCTTCTCGTAGTCGATGAGCTCGAACGATCCCTTGCGGGGGAGGAGGACCGGCGGCAGGTCGTCGACGGTGACGTCGCGATGTCCCTGCTGGAGGACGGCCCGGACGTCGATCACCGAGTCGGGGTCGGCGCCGGGCGGGGTGAACCGGGCGATCGGTGAGCCTTCCGAGGCCAGGAACCCGGCTAGTGCCCGCAGCCGGGAATCGGGGCCGCCGGGATGGGCCCGGTCGGCGAACGCGTAGAGGCGCCAGGCGCCGTCGGCCCGGGCCGCGTGGCCGAGGTGCATCGGCTTGGCGTCGGCCAGCCGGATGACCGGCGCGGAGTGGAACCGCATCCCGATCGGGAAGCCCGCCGCCAGGTGCTGGTGAGTCGGTGCCGCGGTGAGGACCGACGGCTCGTAGCGGACCGCGACCCCGGCGGTGAACCGGCCCTGCTCGCGGAAGTAGTGCTGGAATCGCGCCGGGTCGGCGTCCTTCTCGCTGTCCGGTCGAGCGCTGAACAGCGCAGCGAACTCGCGGTCGAAGTCGATGAGCTGCTGGGCGACCTTCTGCCGTTCCGCCGAGTAGGTGCGCAGCACCTCGGGTCGCGAGGTCCCGCGGAGCACGGCGCCGAGCTTCCACCCGAGGTTCCAGGCGTCGGCCATCGAGACGTTCATGCCCTGCCCGGCCTTCGCGCTGTGGGTGTGGCAGGCGTCGCCGGCGATGAAGACGCGGGGCTGGCGGGTGCCGGTCTCGGCGTCGGGGACGTCGTCGAAGCGATCGCAGAGACGCTGGCCGATCTCGTAGACCGCCCACCACCCGACGTGCTTCACCTCGAGGGTGTAGGGGTGCAGGATCCGGCCGGCGACTGCGGCGAGTTTCTCCGGGGTCACGGTGCGCTCGCGGAGCATCTCGGCGTCACGGTCGTTGTCGAGCTCGATGTAGAGCCGGACCAGGTAACCGCCTTCGCGCGGGATGACCAGGATGCTGCCCTGTTCGGAGTGGATGGCGGACTTGAGCCGGATGTCGGGGAAGTCGGTGACGGCGAGGACGTCCAGCACGCCCCACGACTGGTTGGCCGTGTCGCCTTCGAGGCGGCGGCCGATGGCTTCGCGGGTGCCGCTGCGCGAGCCGTCGCAACCGACGACGTACCGGGCGCGGATGGTCGAGCTCTCTCCGGTCGGCTGGAAATCCTTGACGTGCTGCAGCGTGACCGTGACCGGGTGTTCGGCGTCGGCGTCGGTGTCGACCTGCACGTCGGTGGCGTGCAGCCCGTAGACGGGTTCGGCGCGGGAGGCGGAGCGGCGCATGTGGTCGCGCAGGTAGGCCAGCATCCGTGCCTGGTTGACGATCATGTGCGGCATCTCGGAGATGCCGTCCTCGACGTCGTCGATGCGTCCAGTCCGGACGATGGAGCCGCCGTCCTGGGGGTCCGGTCGCCAGAAGGTCACTTCGTTGACCTGGTAGCCCTCGTGGATGAGCTGATCGGCCAGGCCGAACGCCTCGAACATCTCCACCGTGCGGCACGCCACGCCGTCGGCTTGGCCGACCTCGAGCGGCCCGTCCCGCCGGTCGACGATCACGGTGTGGATCTCGGGGAACTCGGCGAGCTGGGCCGCCAGGACCAGTCCGGCCGGGCCGCAGCCGATGATCAGAACATCGGCCGTGTCCGGCAGGCCGCTTGGACGGTCGGCCAGGGACGGGTGGGGGTCCGCGACGAACGGGTCCCCGGGCTTGTAGCCGTCGAGATAGAACTGCACTGGTCTTGCTCCTCTGGGCATCGGACCACCCGGGCCGTCAGGGCGTGGGCTGCTGAGCCTTGCCGCGGACCACCGGGTAGCACGTTCCATCGTGCGGCAGGGACGCCCTGGCGGAAAGTCTGTTCTGCTATGAGGAACAGTCAACGGCCGTGGGCTCCACGAACAGACATGTGTGCGCCGTTCACGAAGGAGGCCGGATGAGGTGTTCGAGCTTTCAAGTGGATAGCCACGCGGGCTCGGGAAGGTCCCTCGCGGCCGCTCTGAGTCAAGTCGATCAGGGGTTCGGTGCCCTTTCGGGCAACGTTGCTCGAATCCGAGCGGTGGGCGCAACCTCGATGGGCATGGGGCGTCTTCCGGGATGACAAAGCGGTGAGAAACCGCTGATATGACTGAGGAAAAGGGGAGCACGATGCTCAAGCGCTACCGCATGACGACGGCCATCACCGGCATTCTGGGTGGGGCACTGCTGATCACCGGCTGCGGAGCCGCCGCCGCGCTCCAGCCGGCGCCCGAGCGCGGCGCGGTCAATGCCGGTCCGGCCTCGGGCGGGGGCGGCGGGGACATCGGCACGTCGAACTGCTCGGAAGCCGATTTCATCATCTCCGCCGCACCTGTGGAGGGCGAGCCCGGCAGTTTCATCGTGTCCTACGGGAACCGGTCGGACAAGACCTGCACGATCAACGGCGGCGTGCCCAACCTCCAGGGCCTGGACATGAGCGGCGCGCCGATCGAGGAGCTGCCCGTCGAGGACGTGCGGCTTCCCGACGCGCCCGAGGAATTCACCCTCCAGCCCGGCGAGATCGCGTACGCCGGCATCGGCATGATCCTGGCCGACAGCGGCGACCCGAACGCCAATGTCCTCACCGGGTTCCAGTCCTCGCTGCCGGACATGTCCGAGCCGCAGCCGGTCCACGTCGTCGGTGCCGACGAGATGCGATTCGCCGCGAAGCAACTGCGGGTCAGCTCGCTGGTGTCCACCCCTGAAGAGCTGGGCTGACGTCGATGGATCTGGGGGTCGTCGCAACACCGTAGCGAGTCGGTGGTGACGAATCGCGTGGCAGAACGCTCGGCCGGGGTGTCCCGGCTGAGCGTTTCAACCGCGTCGGCCACATTGCCGGTGGGCGGGAAGTCGTGCGGTAGCACTGTTTTCCGCAGCGCAGTAGTCACTGATGCTGCAGGGCTTTGAACTCGTCGAGCCAGGCGTAGTTGGGAGCGGGGGTGCCGTCGGGGAGGGGCTGCACCGTGCGCGAGGCGAACAGGCTGTTCAGCAGCCACGGCTTCTTGTCCGGTCCGAAGCCGTTCGACATGGCGGCGTCCTGGCCGACCCCGTAGGTGGCCACGGCGAGCTTGCCGGTGGCCCGGAACTTCTGCGTCTGGTCGTGCAGGAAGTTCTTGTTGTTCTCGAACCACGGGCTGGTGCGCAGGAAGTCGTACCACCGTTCCGGCGGGAACGGCTTGTCGAGCGCGTTCTTGATGACCTGCCACACCCGGGTGTCCGGCGGGATGTCGTACTCGTCGGCGTACTCGCGGGGCACCCGGTCGGTGAGATGCTCCTGCCAGAGCTGGACGAGGGAGAACTCGGTGGCGAGGAACTTCTTGTCCGGGCCCAGCCGGGGCAGGATGTAGTCGAGGTAGGCATCGGCGTCGTTCAGGTCCGCAACGTGCGGGTGGATGTCCGTGCCCTCGATTTCCGGGGTGTTGCGGACGTAGGCCATCCAGCGCTCGGTGCCCTCACCTGTCCACTCGGGATCGTCGAGGTGGTTGAGCGAGCCCATGTAGAGCCTCGTCTTGCACTTGTCCGGGAAATGCGCAGCACGGTACTCGATGACGTGGTCGGCGACGGCCTCGTAGAAGGCGTTGATGGCCCCGTTGTTCCAGTCGTCGTGCGGACTTTCGATGAACGGCTCGTTGCCGATCACCAGGATGTCGACCTCGTTCAGCACCTCCGGCAGCATCTCGTCCAGCCGGCGGAGTTCGGCGTTCATCGCATCGGTGCCGGGGCGCGGCAACGGCTTTCCGCGTTCCGGGAAGTAGGGGAACTTCAGCGACAGCACGGTTCCGTAGCCGTGCGCGCCGGCCTGCAGCAGGGTGCTGATCGCGGGGGCATCGGCCGGCTTGCCCTTGTCCGCGTCGGGCATGGCGAAAAAGCCGCGCAGCCACGTCGCCTCGGCGGTCTTGACCTCGCCGAAGGTCATGATGCGCGGGTCACCGTTGAAGTTCACGCCGAGAACACCGTTCGGTGGCGGCGCGGTCACTTGCGGAATGAGCGGCTGCGTATCGACGTTGCCCTGTCTCTCCCGGGGGGTGCTGCAGGAAGCTGCGCCGAACACGGCGAGTCCGGCCGCCGTGGACAACTGGAGCAAGCGACGTCGAGGCAATGCGCTCATGTGCCCGGATGCTTCACCGACCGCAACACGATTGTCAATTGATGCAACGAAGTGCAGCGCCCAAGAGCCAAACCGGCAACAGATGGACATATCGCGCGTCAGAAGGGCAAGGCTCCTGAGTGTTCAGGCAGCACCACGGTTCGCGGGTACTCACCAATCCTCCAGCGCCGGTAGGAATGCTCGCAGATGCGTCGCGTCGATCGCGGCCAGGTCCTGGTGACGAAACCCACACGGAAGGACAGTGCGTGTTCTGCGCTGATAACGCAGGGAATCCGTCATCCGTCGCTGACGAGGCCGATCCGCTGCCGGGAACGGCCGGCCCCGGATCGCGGGCGGTCACGGCGAGACCGCTGAGGATCCTGTTCACGTCACTGGCTCTACCAGCCCACATCCGGCCGCACGAACCATTGGCACGAGCACTGCTCGGGCGTGGGCACGACGTGCGGCTGGCGACGGCGGCGTCGATGGAGCGCCTCGTGATCAGGTCGTACGGCATCCCCCACCTGCCGGCCGGGCTTGACTGGACCGCGGACCCGGATATCGAGCGGCGGCTGACGTCGGCCTTGGCCAGGGATGGCAACGAAGCCTTCTGCCGGGTGCTCTACGGCGAGGTCCTGGCCGGACAGTGCGTGCTGCCGATGTTCGAGGACCTGTTGGAACACGCGAGGCACTGGGCCCCCGACGTCGTCGTCAACGACTGCGCGGAGTGGGCGGGACCGCTTCTGGTGCTGTCGCTGGGAATCCGGAACCTCTCGGCCGACAACGGCCTGCTGCGCAACGTCTGGGATCACCACGCCGATCACGTCCGTCCGAGGCTGACCGAACACCGCTCGGTGCTCGGCCTCGGCCCCGAACCCCGGACGCCGAGCAGTCTGGACCACGTGGTGCTCACCCCCGCGCCCCGGGAACTCTTCCTCGCAGACCTGCCCATTCCGGCGGTTCAGCCCTACCGGCACGAGAATCCCAGGCAGGCCCGCGAAGCGCTCCCGCACTGGGTGCGTGAGCTGCCGGACGACACGCCCTTGGTCTACGTGATGCTCGGGAGTTCCGGAAACTGCGCGCCCGGCATGGCGGCCGGTTTCCACCGGGCGAACCGCATCGTTCTCGAAGCCCTGGCGGGTTTCGGCGGCGCCGTGATCGTCGCCGTCGGACGCGGCAACGCCTCCCAATATCTCCCGCAGCCCAGCCATGTCCGAGTGGTGGAATACGCGCCGCAAACGCTCGTGCTCCGGCGCGCCAACGTGTTCGTCACGCATTGCGGGTTCGGTGGATCACGAGAAGCGATCGAGGCCGAAACCCCGATGGTGATGCTTCCGTGGTTCGCCGACCAGCCGCTCAACGGAAGGGAAATGGCCGCGCGCGGCATGGGATTGCTGCTCGACCGGTCCACCGCAACCCCTTCGCAGGTCCGGGACGCGATCTTCGAGGTTCTCGCCGAAACACGGTACCGCGCTGCGGTATCCGCGGTGCGGCGGCGAATGATGGCCCTCCCGAACCTGGAGGAGATCGTCGGCGACGTGATCGAGTCGTGCGCCGAGCCGGTACCGGCATGATGCCCGGCAGCGGCCCCAGGCTGCGAGCGAGTGGTCAGAACCAGTGCAGGCAGTGCGGGGAGCGCTCGGCGCTGAAGAGGGCGTCAGCGAGCATCGCTGCACCCGGGCGGTGGGCCCGGATGTGTCCGGCACGCACGAGCGTGCTCGGGGCGGTGCCGCCGAGGTAGACCGAGCCCAGGTCGCTCACGTCCAGGGACAGGTCGGGCTCCCGGTCCGTCGGGACGCAGTCGGCCTTGCCATCCCGGACGGTCAGCAGGTAGCGGCCGTGCTCGCCGAGGCACGGATCGTCGACGTCGAGGACGAGCTCACCGTCCACGGACCAGCCGCGCGCGGTCAGCGCACGCGGGACGTCCAGCAGCCGCACCCAGAGCCAGTCGGTGTCGTCACTCACCTGGCCGGCGCGGAAGTCCGCGAGTTGCCAGCGCAGCGGGTGCCCGGGCGGGAACTTCTTGAACACGACCTCGGAGACCAGGTCGTGTCCGAGCACGAACTGGGCCAGGGCCGTGAAGACGGCGTCGTCGGTGGCGACGGTCTCGTCGACGGTCAAAGTGCCGGGCTCGCCGAGCGAATAGCTGGCGTACCCGTCCGGGACGCCGTCGGCGTCACGGTGGACGGCGACGTAGCACATCGGGATGATGGACTTCGACGGCGGCGCGTCCGATGAAGCTGGTCAGCGGCGCGGGCAGGTTGCCCGACCCAGCGCGCCGCGTACTCGTGGTCACCGGCGTGCACGACCACGCTCTCCTCGTCCCGCGCGATGGCGTCCACACAGGTCATCCCGCCGCTCACCGAAGCTGAGCCGCACTCCATTCCCCGCTGAATCTTCCTCCCCCCCCGACGCCGGGAAACCATTCGCGCCAAGCATCCGATGTGCGATAGGCGCAAACATCGGGAAGGTAGCGGTTGCCGGTGAGGGCCTTGTACGCGGACATCGCCGTGTGCATGGCGGCGACCCCGCGTGCCTCTCGATCCTCTTTTCCGTCGTGATCGGGATGTACGTAAAAGCCGCCTGAATCCAGGTAGGTTGCCCAATCGCCCGCAACCTGGTAGGGCCAGGCGACATTCCATCCGCGCAGGCGGCGCCCAAAGTTCCTGTACTTGATTGGACTGGCAATCCGAAATTGGGGCAATGAATCGCGCACGGATTCATGGGCTAGCACGGACTCGATTACGCTTGAATTGTTCAAAGCGTTGCGGCTGGCGAACGAATCGAATACCGGGTGTTCCGCAATGTGAAATCCTGCTAGTTCGGCCCCGCCCTTGTGTCGTTCGGCTCGGAGCCATTCGAGCATCTCGGTCACCGAGCTGTCCTCTGGAGTGGCATGCGGGCGAACTACGAGCTCGCTCGTCAGCTTTTCTACCTGGGCTTCAGGTGGCTGCGCTGCACGGCCCCCGTGATCCATCATTTCGCGAGTATGGCACACCCAGCGGGTTGCTGGGTGTGCCAAACGCACATTGCTCATCGCAGAGCGGCACATCCGTTCCAGTCCGCGCTGCCGGTCGTGTATGCCGTCAAGGTGTCGCGATCCGCATTATCGGTGACGACCACGGCCTCCTTGCCGGGGGCATAAGGCAAGAACCACTCCGTGCTCCCATTGGGATCGCTTCCTGGGCGAGTTCTGTTGGTGGCTATGGTAGTCAGCCAGCAATCCGTAAATGCGTCCGAATTGTTGATTGGATGACCTGCGTGGATGTGACGCGTTCCGAATACTTCGTTTCCGCAGAGCAAATTAACTCGGCCGCCTGGAGCGTTATTGAGGGCGAGTACTTCGCGTTCTGCCGGAATTCCTGGATTGGCGCGGGTTGAGGATGGCGAGCTGGATGAGCCGGTGACCTGGAAATTGCGGCCGAACCACCTGATCACTCGCCATGGCATGCGAGGATGACCCGGGCGAGCGACGGACGGCACAGGATGCACCGATGACCGCCCGCCTGTTCGTGCACTTGCGGAGCACGCCGGTAGCGGATCGCTACTGGATGTTCACCGTGACCGGGTCGCTGCCGGTCGCCCGCACGGTCACGATCGGTGCTCCGGGTGGGGAGGTGACCTCGCCGCCGGCCGCCGAGACGGTGTAGCCGTCCGGATAGTGCAGGTCGGACACGTAGATTTCGGTCTGGGCCGTGCTGTTGGGGCGGTAGGTGTAGCGGAAAGCGCCGTTGTCCGGGTCGAAGTTCATCGAGACCGGGGTGCCCGCGGTGGCCTGCGGGTAGGTGCGCACGAGTTGGCGTCCGGCCTCACCGAGGAACGGGTCCTCTTCAGGTTCCGGGCCGCTGATGCTCGCGTAGTGCCAGTACTGCCATCCGATGAAGCGCTCGTCGGCGCGCGACAGCGAGTTGCCGAGCACCCGGGGGTCGTTGTCGCCGAATTCCGTGAGCAGCGCCGGTGTTCCGGTGCGTTCGGTGAACTTGTCGGCGTTGCCCCAGGTGATGTCGTGCTGCAGCGGGCACATGCCGATCAGTTCCTCGGGCATTCCCAGGTAGATCGCCGACTGGCTGATCACGCAGTAGTCGTGGAAGGAGAACGCGACGTTCGGGTCGTCGATCGGCGGGGTCAGCGGCGGTTCGGCGAGATGGGTCGGCATGGTCTGGTTCCAGGTGACGTTGGGTTCCCAGAACACCGGCAGGGTGGGGGAGACCTCGCGGATCCGCTCGGTCAGATCCTCGTGCACGGCCTGGTACTGGCGGTCGAACAACGGGCAGCCGAACGGGAAGCAGGTCGGGAAGGCCGTTCCGGGCCACGGTTCGTTCAGCAGCTCGATGCCGAGCACGTTCGGCTTGTCGGCGACCCGGGCGGCCAGGGCCGCCAGCGCGTCACCGAGGTGGTCGACCACGCCGTTCGAGTTGTGCCAGACCTCGTCCCAGCCCGCGTTCATGCTCGGCATCAGGTAGTAGAGGGGGAATCCCGGGTTCGACTCCCACGACTGCGGTCGCGCCTCGATGGCCCATTCCGGAAAACCGTTGCCGCCCCAGCTCTTGCTCAGTCCGTCCTGGTGGTTGTCCAGCAACACGTGGATCCCGGACGCCCCCAGCACGTCGACGACCCCGGCGAGGCGGTCGAGGTAGGCCTCGTCGACGTCGCCCCGGGAAGGCATGAGCCCGTCGAAGGACACCCCGAGCCGAACGGTGTTGAACCCGTGCCGAGCCAGCAACCGCGCGTCGTCCGCGGTCAACGTGAAGCCGTCACCGGGCTCGATGTACGGGGCGTCCTTGTCGACGTTGTTCACGCCGTGCAGCAGCACCACGCGGTTCTGCTCGTCGAGGAACCAGCGACCGTCGATGCGCAGCGGGGGATCGGCGGGCGCGGCCTGTGCCGGGGCCGCGGCGCCCACCATGGTCGATGCGAGCGCGAGGACGAGCAACAACCTGGGCAACCGCAACATGCTGCCTCCTGTCGAATCACCACCGGACCAGGATCATATGAATAATTCTCACGTTTGGCCAGGGCGCGCCTGCCTCGGGTTGCTGGGTTCCTGAGGGTCCGGTGAGGTTGCTGCGGCGCGCAGTTCCGCGGGCTCACCGGTGCCACGCGGTGTCATCCGGCCCGGAATGCTGCGCTCAAGGCCGGGCGGCGGCCAGTGGGCCGGTGCCGGGAAGGACGTTGAAAACCAGTTGGGTCTCGGTCTGCCGGACGGCCCGGTGGACGTTGATGTGTTCCAAGACCAGGTCGCGCAGCACTTCCGGGGACGCGACGGCGACGTGCAGGAGGTAGTCGTCCTCGCCCGCGACGTGGAACGCGGTCAGCATGCCGGGGATCTTCGCGAGCTTGGCGTGGAATCTGAGCACCTCGTCGCGATTGTGGCTGCCCAGCCGCACCTTGATGAGCGCCTGGATCGGCAGGCCGAGCGCGGCGAGGTCGAGCTGTGCGTGGAACCCCGCGATGACGCCGGTCTCCCGCAGCGCGCGCACTCGGTGGATGCAGGTCGATTCCGCGATACCGACCCGCGCGGCCAGCGCGGCGTTGGTGATGCGGCCGTCGGCCGCGAGCTCGGCCAGGATCTCCAGATCGGTGGCGTCCAGCCCGGCCTGCTCCGGTGAATTCCTCGATCTGGCCACCCTCACCACGCCACCTTCCGTCACGATCTTCGGTGATCTCGCTGTTTGCCGAGGTTCCTTCGTCCATTCCGCTTCACGCCGATGTTTTCTTGCATCCTACGGCGCATGACCCAGAGTGCTCGCTCCTTCGATTCGATCGCCGTCCACGCAGGCCGGGAAGACCTGATCCGACTCGGCGTGCACGCCCCGCCGATCGACCTCTCATCGACCAACCCGCTGCCCGACTCCGAGACCGGTGGCGCCTCCTACGAGTCCATGGCCAGCGGTGGCCGGCCGCTTGCCGAGGGCGGCGCCGTGTACGCGCGGTTGTGGAACCCGACGGTCGCCCGGTTCGAGTCGGCGTTGGCGCAGCTGGAGCGAACGGAAGATGCCGTGGCGTTCTCCTCCGGAATGGCCGCCATGACGGCAGTGGTGCTGGCCGCCAAGGCCGAACTCGGCGGCCGCCACGTCGTGGCCGTGCGGCCGCTGTACGGGGGAACCGATCACCTCCTCGCATCGGGGCTGCTCGACGTCGAGGTCACCTACTGCGAACCGCACGAGGTCGCGGACGCGGTGACCGGGAACACCTGCCTGGTGGTGGTCGAGACACCCGCCAATCCCACCCTGGAGCTCACCGACATCGGTGCCGTGGCGACCGCGGCGGCCGGGTGCCCGGTGTTGGTGGACAACACCTTCGCCACGCCCGTGCTCCAGCAACCCGCCCTGCACGGCGCGGACCTGGTGCTGCACAGCGCCACGAAGTACCTCGGCGGTCATGGCGATGTGGTCGGGGGTGTGATCGCGGCCGACGCGGGATGGTCGGCGGCGTTGCGGCGGGTCCGTGCGGTGACCGGCGCACTGCTGCACCCGATGGCCGGGTACCTGTTGCACCGTGGTCTCGCCACGCTGCCGGTCCGCGTCCGGAGGCAGCAGGAAACGGCTGCGGAACTGGCCGATTGGCTGCGCTTCCGGCCCGGAGTCCGGCAGGTGTTCTACCCGGGTCTGGACGGCAACGGCGCAGGCATCCTCGGACGCCAGATGAGCGGGCCGGGCGCCATGATCTCCATCCGGCTCGCGGGCGGTCACGAGCACGCGATGCGGGTCACCGACCGGGTTCGGCTGTTCACCCATGCCGTCTCGCTGGGCGGAGTGGATTCGCTCATCGAGCATCCGGCGGCGCTGACGCACCGCCCGGTCCCGGAAGAGGCCCGGCCGGGCGCGGACATCCTGCGGCTGTCCATCGGATTGGAGGACGTCGAAGACCTGCGCGCCGACCTCGACCAATCCCTCGCGGCCGCCTCGACCGGCGGCCTGGTGGAGGCCACGAGCAGCGGAGCACCGGGGCGCTGAGCGGCTCTCCGACGTTCGGCTCATCGAACGCTGCATCCACCAGCGCGGCACTCTGCGAGAAGACCGCACTCGCCGATATGCCCTCCCGATCGGGAGGGCATATCGGCGAGTGCGCCCAGCCGCTACCCAGGACCACCGGTGGATCTGGTCTTGGTCAGGACGCGGACGATCCGGCCGAGGGCTTCCGCGAGCACGTCCGGCGCCGTCGCGAAGTTCAGCCGTGCGAAGCCCGCTCCGGCCGCGCCGTAACCGGGCGCTTTCGGATCAGGCCGGGCGGAACCATGCTGAAACGCTCTGTTACCGGGCATTGCCGTCGTCGGGCGCTTGAACGCCTGCGTTGCGCGAGATGTCCGGGTAGTCGTTGCCGGCCAGCGTCGGCAGACGCGTCCAACCCCACCGCGTCTCCTGCGAAACGCGCAGGTCGTAGCGGCCCACCGGGAGCTGGTAGCGGACCACGAACACGTTCCCCCACGGCAGTCGGGGCGGTCCGCCGGGCAGTTCCGCGGCCAACCGGGTCTGCGTCCACTCCCGGGTCGTCTGCGTCCAGGCGCCGCCCCACTCCAGGTAACTGATGTTGTCCAGCCACTCCGGCGGAAGCCCTTCGTCGGCGGTCAGCCGCACCGCCGGCGTGTCCGCGACACCGTCGCGGATGCCGACCTGGTCGACGCAGGGCCACAACGGCGCATTGATGTGGTTCGCCAGCACCGGCCGGCCGCGGGTGAGTTCGGTGATCGGGCGGGATTCGGTCGTCTTCGGTTCCGCGACGGCCAACCACGACCGTTCCCCGGTCACCTGGTCGGTCGCGACGACCCGCACCGAGTGCGCGCCCGCCGGGATCGGGACCGCGAGCTGCTGCCATTCCCGCAACGCGGATCGGCGCAACTCCGGGTGCAGCTGCTGCGCGACGACACCGCCAGGACGCGCGAACTCGACTTCCAGGACCTGGCCCGCGAGCAGCCCCGCCACCGGCACCGTCACGTGCGTGCCCGGGCCGGACAGCGGGTACCAGCCGGTGACCAGTCGACCGACGCCCGGCGTCGTCCCGTCCGGACGGTCGGTGTTCCAGATCGTCACCGGCTCCGGCCACGGGCCGGCCGGCAGCACGTTGCCGACCTGGAAATCCCCGGCGAGTTCCGGCGCGCTCGGTGCGCCGAGCCGTCCGGACGGCAGCTGCACCCGGACATCGGCGGCCAGGCCGCAGCCGTCGCCGAACAAGGTCTGCGCGCCGGAGCGCGCGATCGTCCACCCCGGTGCCTGCCCGATCGGCGCGTAGCAGAACAACGCGACCAGCAGCAGCACCGAGCCGATCGACGCAACGCCCAGCACCGCGCGGTCCGGGCCCACGCGCACCGGCTCGCCACGTCGGCGACGCCACTTCGCCCACGAATACGCCACCACCGCGATGCCGATCCACAACAGCGGATTGCGCAGGTAGAGCGGGCCGAAGTGCGGTTCGAGGTCGTTGGTCTGCGAATCCCGGTTGAGGTGTTCGCCGAAGCGCTGCCCGGCGTCGGAGAACGGGATCCACCAGTTGTCCCCGGCGAAGCTCAACGAAACCGCACCGATGATCAGCACCAGGCTCGCTCCCACGACCACCGGCCCGGCCCGGCGCGGCAACGGCGAGCGCAGCAGCGCCGCCGCCAGCAGCACCGTCGGCGCGGCGGCCACCGCGTGGAAGTGGCTCACCCACTTGGTCGGGCTGAACGCGATCAGCACCAGCGCGATCGCGGTGGTGACCGCGCTGGTGATCAGCAGGCGGCGGATCGGATCCCGGCCCATGCCGCCGCGTCCGCTGGCCAACGCGACCACGCCGACGATCGCCAACGTCAGCAGCACCGGTAGCCGTCGCGCCCAACCGGCCGTGTTCAGCAGCGTGTTGTAGTGCTCGAACTCCTCGTACCAGGGGAAGGACAGGTAGTACCAGCGGTGGATGTCGGTCGCTTCGAGGACATCGCCCAAGCTCGCGTCGGCGAAACCCACTGGCACGACAACGGTTGCCGAAGCCGCCGCCAGCAACACCGCGGCGACGCGCCCCGACCAGGGCTGCCGGCGCAGCCAGCGCAGCAGCCACGGCACGCTCAGCACCAGGGGAGCGGCGGCGACCAGACCGGACGGCGAGGCGGTCATCGCCAGCGCCGCGAACATCGTCGCCACCGCCAACGCGCCGATCGAATGCCGCAGGGAGGCGGCCTCCGCGAAGAGCAGCGCCGCCGCCGCGCAGACCACGATCACCGGTTCCGGGCGCAGCGACATGCCGTAGGACAAGAACCAGACCAGGTGCGCGACCAGCAGCGCCCAGGGCACCGCGCGGAGGTTGGCCGCACGTCCGAGCAGCGTGGCGAAGACGATGCGCAGCAGCACCCAGGTCGCGAGCCCGCAGAACATCGGGACCAGGCGCATCCACCAGAGCGACCAGCCGCCGAGCTCGCCCCACCACTGCAACAGGTACTGGCTCAAGACGAACGGGTTCTCCGTCGCGTTGAACATGTAGACGAAGTTGCCGACATAGCCCGATTCGCCCGCGTTGCGGGCCATCATCAGGTACCAGCCGTCGTCCATGTTGACCGGGCCGAGCAGCACCCACGCCGCGGCGACCAGCACCATCACCGCGTCGGCGGCGGCGAAGCGGGGGATCGTCAGGCCGCTCATCGACTGCCGGCCCCGCCACCGCCGCCATGCGAGCACCAGCAGCGCGACCAGGCACGCCGCGTGCGCCAGCAGGAGCGCGATTTTCAAGGCGCTGGCCGAGGATTCGTAGCGCGCGTCGGGGTGCAGCGCGACTTCGAGGCCGTCGACCGAGCCCGTGGTGGACAGCTCGGAGACCTGCGGCGGCAGCAGGTCCGGCCGGTTCACCAGGAGCGCGCCGTCTCGGGAAACGCGGATTCCGGTGGCGTCGGCGATCACCTGGTACTCGCACGTCGCGCGCAGCGGGTCGGCGAGGATCTCGCTGCCGTCGACCAGGAACCGTGCTTGCCCCGCCCGCGCGGCCACTTCCAGGCCGGGGTTGCCCGGGGCGTGCGTGCGCAACGCTGCTGCAGTGCTGGTGCGCAGTGCTTCGCACGGGATCGTGGCGGTGAAGTCCAGCGGCCGGTACGGCGACAGCGGCAACACCGTCGACGGCGTCGCGTCACCGGCTCGCGGCCAGGTGACCAGCGGCGCATCCGTCTTCACCGGCGCGAGCACCGCGAGCACTCCGAGCAAGAGCGTCAAACCGGCCAACGCGGCGAGCCGGCGATTGCCGCGCGGGGCGCGGTCGTGCCGTCTCGGCGGAACGTCTCCCAAGTTCTGCCTCGTCCTTCGTGATCAAAGGTGACGGGAGAAGTTCACTGACCGCCCCTTGGCCGCGATTCCCCGTGCGTCGATCTTGCAACATGATCGGCGCAGTTGACAGCACGCAACGAAGGCCGGAAAGGTTGCCCGCGAAATCACTGCCCTCGCGTGCACCCGTGCTTCGAGCGACTCGTGAGTGCTGGCTCCGGTTCTTGCCGGAATCAACACTCACGAGAGGGGCCAGTGCTGCGTCTCCTCCTTCCACGGCCGCAGCTTCTCGGGGTTTCGCACGGCCCAGATGTTCTTGATCTTCCCTTCTGCGATGCCGAACGCGTACACGGTCACGATGACGCCGTGTTGTCGGGCGACCAGACCGGGCTGGCCGTTGACCGTGCGTTCCAGGAACTCCACATCGGGTACGCGGGTCGCAAGACTCACCAGGCCACGCGCGACCTGCTGCGCGCCTTCGACCGGGTGGCGGCTGGTGCTGGCGAGCCCACCACCGTCGCCGATCACCGCGACGCGGGGGTCGAGGAGACCGACGAGGGCGTCGATGTCCTTGGCTTCCCATGCCTGCTTGAAGTCCCGGACGATGTCGGCTCGCCGGGCCGCCGGGGTCGCGGGTGCCTGCGCGGTGCGGATGCGGCGGCGGGCCGAGGTGGCCAGTTGGCGGCAGGCCGCCGGTGTCCGGCCGACGATGTCGGCCACTTCGGGAAAGGCGTAGCGGAAGACGTCGTGGAGGATGAACACGACGCGTTCGGCCGGGGTCATCGATTCGAGCACGACGAGGAAGGCCATGCTGATCGACTCGTCGAGGGTGACCCGGTCGGCCGGGTCGACGATGCCGCCGGTCCACTCCGCGGGTTCGGGTAGCGGCTCGGGGAGCCATTCGCCCACGTAGCGCTCCCGCCGGGCGCGCGCCGAGCCGAGCAGGTTGAGGCAGATGCGGCTGGCCACCTTCGTCAGCCAGGCGCCGGGCGATGCGATGGCGTCCTGCTCCTCCCGGGACAGGGTGTACCAGCGCGCGTAGGTGTCCTGGATGGCATCCTCGGCATCGGCCAGGGAGCCGAGGAGCCGGTAGGCGAGATTGATCAGCTGACGCCGCTCGCTCATGATCGCGCCCAGGTTCGGGTCGGATCGGTCGTGCGCGGGTACGGATCGCGTGGTCATGTGTCGCCGGCTCCCTCGGTCGCAGCTGTCCTCACCAGTAGGACAAGACAGCGCGCCGAACTGTGACATCGCCACCTCGCCTCACATTCCGGAGTCCGGCGTTGTCGGACTGGTGTGACGCGGTCCAGCGCGCCACCGAGATCGAGAGAGGAACACCTGACCATGTCCACACCCACGACGACCCGGCACGACGACATCAAGTCGCGTCTGCCCGACCTCACCGACCAGTTCCCCGAGCTGGCGAAGCTCTCCGCGGCCGTCCTCAACGCCACCCGGAACGGTCCGGTTCCGCAGGGCACCATCGGCCTGATGCGGCTCCGAGCCGGGCAGATCGTCGGCAGCACCTACCACTCCGTTCGAGCGACCGAAAACCTCCGCAAGGCAGGGGAGTCCGAGGAGCGCATCACCGCCGTCGCCACCTGGCAGGACGCGCCCTACTTCACCGACGCCGAACGAGTCGTACTGGAACTGGTGGAGGCCGTCCTCACCCCGAACCCGTTCGGGGAGCGCGTCTCCGACGAACTGTTCGCCAAGGCCGCCGCCCACTACGACGACCAAGCGCTCTGGACGCTCACCATGGCGATCGGGCATTTCTGCTTGTTCGTCCCGGTCGCTCTCATCGGCAAGCCGATCCCCGGTAGGCCCCCGGGGAAGAACTACAGCAAGTAACGCCAACCGGTTCGAGGTGCGGGCGCGCAGTTTCAATGAGGTTTTTCCAACCTCGTTTTGCGTGGCGGTGCGGGTGGCGGAACCTCAGAGGCTCCCTGGTCTGTGGGTGCCCCTCCTGATGTATGTCCAATACACGGCGGAGGGGCCGTCCTCGCCCAGGAGTGCCCCAGGGGCACGGGCGCAGTGAACCCGCGGCGGTGCAGGTGTCGTAGGTGGGTTATGCGCCTGCGGCGCATGCGACACCTCATCGACGTGCAGCTTTGCGGCCCGCAACTGCGGGCCGACCAGGATGAAAAACGCTCAATTGAAACTGCGAACTGGGCGCCCGCACCCCGAACACGGCCGAATGTTCGACCTGAGGAGAAACCAGATGTCAGCGGACCAGGAAACCAGCAACAAGGCGACGTTCCGCCGCTTCCACGACGCCATGAACACCCGTGATGCGGAGATCATCGCGAAGACGATCGACGAGCTCGTCGTGCCGGACGTGCGGTTCCACACGCCGGTGCCGATGGATGCGGGCGGAGCGCAGGCGCTCAAGCAGGTGTGGGCGGTGCTCCTGCGCGCGTTCCCCGACATTCAGGTCGTGGTCGAGGAAATGGTCGCAGAGGGGGACAAGGTCGTGTTCAGGAACACGGTGACCGGGACCCACCTGGGCGAGTACCGGGGACTCCCGCCCACCGGAAAAGCCGTCACCTACAACGAGATCTTCATCGTCCGCTTCGCCGGCGGCCGGATCGTCGAGATCCGGGGAGTCGTCGACGTCCTCACGCAGCTGCGACAGCTCGGCGCGATTCCCGGAGAGTTCTAGGAGCGGAACTCCTGCGCTCAACGACAGCGAGCGCACAGCTTCATCGTGCGGTTCCCTCTGCCGCGCGGTGGGGCATGAACGCTTCGATCCCGCCGCGGACATCCGGGGCGGCGTGGTCGAGGGTGCCGAGGGCCGGTGCCGGTGGTGATCGAGACCATCGCCGTGCGCACTTCGGGGTCGACGGCGAAGCTGTCGCCCATGTCGATCGTGCAGGCGGCGCGGATGCTCTCGCGCGGCGACCCGGTCGCCGGTGCGAGCCGGACAGGGGGTCGAACCGGTGCGGTCCGGTCATGGTCCAGGCCATCAGGCGGGCATCGCCGACCGTGCGGGTCAGGGTCCCGGTGAGAAGAAAGCGGATTTGTGCCAGGTCTCTTGGCGCAGGAGTTCGAGCAGGGCGGTCTCCGCGGGGCCCGCGCCACGCCGGACCGCGGCGAGGACGGGCTGGGACACGACCGGGAACACCGGGCGCGCGAAGTGCTCGTGACCCGGGGCACCGCGGAGGCCGGGACGAGCGTCACCCCCAGCCCGTGGGCGGCCCAGCGCACGGCGGTCGCGGTCTGGGATACGCGGGCGACCGTGGTCGGGGTCAGCTCGTTGTCCCGCAGCACGTCCCTCAGCACGCCGTCGAGCGCGCTGTCGCGGTCGAACCTCACCCACGGCTCGCCCTCCAGCTCGCGCAGTTCGACGCGGTCCGCCGCGAGCAGCCGGTGCCCGGCGCCCAGCACCACGACGAACTCCTCGTCGCCGAGGTGGTGGACGTCGGCGGCGCCCTCGTCGCACGGCGCAGCCGCCAGGGCGAGGTCCAGCACGCCCCGGCGCCCCAGCCGCTCCAGCTCGGCGGGGTTCGGCTCCTCGAAGACGGTGACCTCCAGCCGCGGGAAGCGGCGGCGCAGCGCGCCCAGCGCGCTCGGCAGTTGCCGCGTGCCCAGGCCCATCTGCGCCGCGACCAGCAGCTCGCCCACCAGCTCATCGGCACCGGCCCGCGCCGTCGCCCTCGCCCGCCGCGACGCGCTCACCGCGACCTCCGCCTCCCGCAGGAACGCGCGGCCGACCACGGTGGGCACCAGTCCGGTCGGCGTGCGGGCGAACAGTTGCACGCCGAGTTCCCGCTCCAGGCTGCGGATCTGCTGGGACACCGACGGTTGAGCGACGTGCAGCAGTTCCGCCGCCGCCGTCACCGAGCCCTCCTCGGCAACGGCCAGGGCGTACTCGTATTGACGAAGGCTCATCGGCTCCCGTCCCCTCCCTGCGGTGGACCGCGGTCCAGTTGTCGTAACAAGTGCGACAACACGGGAGGCGGCGCGTTTACTCCATGCCCGGGTCATGAAGAGCCGAGAAGCGGCGCGCGGGCCGGTGCTCGACCATGCCCTCGGGGCCTGGGCGTGCCGCTCTCCGACATCGCCGCGATGGACGAGTCGGACGAGAACGGGAGGACCGCACTTCCTCGTGAAGGCTGCCCTGATCGGTCAGCGGTTGTCCGATGTGGAAAGTCGTGAGGACACGCTGTCGCAATGGGACGGCCGGCTGGTCACATTGGACTCCGTACCGGTGTCGTCGGCGGAAACCTGGTGGTCCCGACCTGGTACACGATCCAAGTCCGCGAGAGGTTCACTTTCCCGGCATGATCGGGCAGCGCCTTTACCCGGACGTCATCGGCGCGCAGCGGATCGCGGCCAATCGGTCCCGCGCTTGGTTGACTTGTTCTGCAAGCGAAAACCGCTGAAAGGAACACTTGATGCAGCAGGCCACCAAGCGTTGGACGGGTCGGGGAGTCGCCCTCGCCGTCGCGGCGGGCGCCGCGCTCACCATGGGGACGTTCGGCACCGCGCAGGCCGCCACCCCGGGCGTCTTCAAGCTGTGCTCCAAGGGGTCCTACGACTCCTACGCGACGTTCCCGGAGCGCGGCGGTTTCTCCACCTTCGTCGTCCGCAGTGGCTCGTGCCAGGACTTCAACTACGGCGGCAACGGCCCCGAGCGGGTGGACATCGTCAACGCGAACAGCGACGGCGTCATCGGGTCGGTCACCTACGACGGTCGTGCGGGCCTGAACATCGCCACCGTCGACGGGCCGGGCTTCTACCCGTTCTGACGGGGCCGGTCGAAGGCCGAACTGCGCCGTTGCCGCGAACCGCGGCAGCGGCGCAGTCGTTTTCCGGGGCCGATTCCGGCCCTGTCTCGCCGGGCGGCAGGTGCGCTCCGAGGTGCTGAAATCATGTACATCTGTACACCAAGCCGGTGCGCGGGGGTGCATTCTGCCCCAAGGTCATTCCCGATAGTGTGGGAATCAGCGATGGCCTCTTGACAGGGATGGGGGTGGCAGGTGCGTTTGTTCTCGGCTGGCGGCCGATCGGATCACCCGTCCGACAACCGTGGCTCGTCGAAACCTGCCGGATCCGGTGCGAATCAGGGGTTCTCCCCGCTCTACGACCAGCCGACCATGCCCATCAAGAGGGTGGATCGGCGCAAGGACCAGAAGCTGCTGGTGCTGGCCGGTCTCGGCGGGTTGGTGCTGATCGCGGCCCCGGTCGTGGTGTTCAGCCAGGCGATGGGAGAGCAGCCCGCACCCTGGACCAACTCGGGCGACCCCGCAGGCATGCAGCTCCCCTTCGAGACGGGGACGTACGCGGCGCAGCCGACGCAGGTCTCCCAGCTGCCCGCGACATCGGCCCGCCTGGACAAGTTGGGGCGGCTGGTGGTGGTGGCGAAGGGGCAGAACCACGAGGTGCTGAGCAGCACCCAGTCCGCCCCGTCCTCGGGATCAGCCACCACCGGGTGGGTCAACTTGGGCGGAAGCGCCGCGGGGGACCCGGTCATCGCGACGGATGCGACTGGCGAGCTGGTGGCCTTCGCCATCGGTACCAACGGCGCCCTGCTGGAGAACTACCAGGTGAAGCCGAGTACAGGCGCGGTGGCGAACTGGCGCGTGCTCGGCGGCACGAACCTCGTGGGAATGCCCGCCGTGGCGCAGGACGCCGTGGGCAAGCTGGTCGTGGTGGCCCGGGCCGCCGACGGGTCGCTGTGGACGGCCCAGCAGACCCAGCCCGGGGGCAAGACCTGGACCGAGTGGCGGAGCCTCCCGATGCCGGCGGCCCATGATCCCGCGCTCTTCCGGGATTCCAGGGGGAAGTTGCGCATCTTCGCGGCCGGGCCGGACGGTCAGCTGCGGACGATGGCGCAGGCCGGGCTCGCCGTCAACGAGTGGGACGCCCCGAAGGGCCTGGGCGGCGCCACGACCGGGCCTCCCGCGGTGGCCATGGACGACCAGGGCAGCCTGCGGGTCTTCTCGCTCACCGTGGACGGCTCGCTGCTCGACAATGTCGAGTTGAGCGCTGCGTCGGACACCTGGCGGGGCTGGCAGAGCCGGGGCGGCCAGCTGATGGGGCGACCGTTGGCCGTCGCAGATCCCAAGGGCTGCGTGGTCGTGCACGTGTTGACCGTCAACGGCACCGTGGAGGAGATCTTCCAGCTGCCGGATCGGAAGTTGTGGAGCGAGTGGCACGACCACGGCGGCAGCATCGCCAAACTGGTGTCCTCGGCCCAGGATTCGCAGGGCAGGTTGGCCGTCTACGGGATCAGCAAGCGGGGCGGCATGGAGCAGACCTACCAGACGATCCCCGCCAGCGGCCCGTGGGTGGGCTGGGAGAGCGACCTCGGCGGGGTCTTCCCCACGAAATGACGCGCCCCGCCGCGGGTGCGGCGCTGCTCGGCGTGCAGTTCCGATCGGAACTGCACCCGCGCGGCCCTGGTGAATCCGGTTCCGCGAAAATGTTGTGCGATACCGGAATATCCCATTCGCAATTCTTCGCGTCGGCGTGTGCGAACCCACCGGCGAGCATTGTGGTCGGACGATGACAGGCCCTTGAGCGCCTGTGGTGCTGCCTAGAGGTCGTTCCAGAATGGCTCCGCCCGGCTCATCCGGATACGTCCGGTACCTGGCGTCGGCGGCTGTTTCGCGCGAAACCGCCATCCTGCGCCTCGTGCGGCCACGTCCCACACGGGCTCGCGCCCGGATCTGAGACGAATTCGCGAACGCGGGCTGCTCGTCGGATTGCCTTCGGTGGCCTCGGGTTTGCCCGTTCGGGGCTCGAGGTGATCTGGAAAACCCCGGCGTGCCGGAACGGGCAAGGCCGCCTGCCTTTCGGGAAGGGGCGTGCCGGATCGGCTGGGCACGCGGCTGACCCGGCGGAAGACTTGACAGGTGCCCGCGCCCGCGAGCCGGCCGGCCCGGCGCGTGACCGCGGGTCCAACAGAGACCAGAGGAGTTCCTGAATGGCAAACTTTCCGCAGGTGCAGACGTCGCAGCCGGGAATGCAGCAGGCTGCGCAGATCTTCAGCGACCGGGCCAGCGAGTTCACCCAGGAATTGGGGCGCATCAACTCGATGATGGCGAGCCTCCAGGGCAGCTGGACCGGTACCGCGTCCAAGAACTTCAACGCCGCCATGGACAACTGGGAGCGCTCGTTCCAGACGATCATCAACAAGCTGATCAACATGATGGACGTGATGGGCGTCAACACGAAGGACTACGTGGCGTCCGAGGACGACGCGGCCAACACCGCCCAGTCCTTCGCCAGCGCCCTGCCCGGCGTCTGACGCACATCCCTCCCGAATCGTAAGGAGAAGAGATTGTCCGACTACAGGTTCGACTTCAACGTCGCGGACATGACCCTCGACGAGATGAACGCGGTCAACGGCCGCGTCCGGAGCGCGCTCTCGGAAATGGAGGCCCAGGTCGAGTCGACCCTCGCGGACTGGTCCGGTGTCGCCCAGGAGGCCTACCGGGCGGCCAAATTGGAATGGAACCAGCAGGCCGATCAGATGCCGGTCTACCTGGAGTCGGGGCGGCAGACCCTGCTCTCCATCTCGGACAACTACGGCACCACCGAGCAGCGGGCCAAGCAGATCTGGGACGGCAGCCGCTGACCTGCCGCGATCCGCGGTTCGGCCGCCGGGGAGGTTTCGCACTTCTCCGGCGGCCGTTCGCGGCTGAGACCTGCGGCAGGTCCTGAAGAAGGGGAGGTTCGCAATGGCCGAAGAACTGAAAGGTCTCGACTACTTCCTGGCGAGCGACGCCTGGAAGGACACCAAGGTCGCCGACTGGTCGAAGATCGACGCCTACGTCGAGCACGGCTGGCTCACGGAGCAGGACCGGAAGTACCTGCACGCGTACGGGAGCATGGTCTATCTCAACCCGGAATCGTCGGGCGGGTTCTCGGAGACCGACGCGGCGTGGAAGAAGTACCTCGACGTCAACGAGAAGCACGAGAACGACCCGATCTTCAACGACGAAACCAAGGCGGAGGACATCCCCCCGCCGGACTGGGACGACGGCCCGAAGGACGGGAAGGATTACCACAAGGACGGTCCCAACGACGTTCCGGGTGAGGAGAAGACCCCGGTGGGCGACGTGCCCAAGGTGCCGGGCGATGGCGGCGACAAGAAGAAGGGCGGCGACGGTGTCATCAGCGTCAACACCAAGGCCCTCGCGGTGTTCGCCGACAATGTGGAAGCACTGCGCGTCGTGATCGGCAAGTCCAAGAAGAAGACCGACGAGGTGAACGTCCTGCCCGGCGGGTTCAACGTCGCCTTCAAGTTGCGGGACAAGATCATGGGCACCGGCGACAAAGATCCCGGCCTGAAGAACAGCGTGCGCAGTTACATGGACACCCTGGACCTCACGTTGGCGAACGTCCGGGACGAGATCCGGAAGCTGATCGTCGACTACGACAGCACCGAAGAGCTGAACAAGCTCACCACCGACAAGCTCAACAAGGTGATGGGGGACTCGTTCCGCTTCATCGACTCGAGCTCGCGCTCGAAGTAGCGGGCCCGGTGCCGGTGGTGGACGGCGGCTGAATTCTGATCTTGATTTGGTCTTCTAGGGAGCGTGAGGGTCGATGGCTGAGTCGGAAGAGAACGAAAGGCAGTACGGCGACTACGACCCGGACGTCTTCCGGGAGGACGATATTGACGATCACGCGGTGTTCGTCAACCACAAGGCGGCCTGGAAAGAAGGACAGGACGAGGATTTCACCCACTGGGACTGGAAGCAGATCAAGGCCGCGCTGTGGGGTGGTGCCGCCCTGGCGACCGACGCACTGTGGGAACAGGCTTGGAAAGAGGTCGATCCCCGCACGCTGTACTCGGCGGGCAACGCCTTCCTGCACATCCAGGAGACCATGCACGCCGTCTCCAAGAACCTGGAGGCCCAGGCGAACGCGGTCGCCGGGGAGCACGGCTCCTGGAAGGGCCAGGCGGCCGGCGTGTTCCTGGCCAAGATGCAGACCCTCGCCAACAACATCAAGGACAACGCCGACCGGCTGGGCGGCCCGGACACGGTGCACCCGGTCCCGTCGAAGCTGTACGACAACGGTCGTTGGCTGGCCTGGGCCCGCGACGCGGTGAACCAGATCGACCAGCACTACGCCCAGGTGGCGAGATGGCGCGGCGTGGCGGACGTGATGGACAACGGGTTGGTCAAGGTCAGTGACGACGAAGAAGTCGTCAAGGCCATGAACATCGAGATGCGCAAGCCCATCAAGAAGCTCGCGGAGAACTACGGCGTCACCATCGACGAAGTCCGGGCCACGACGCCGGTGCCGCCGGGCGGAAACGGCGAGAAGCCGCCGCCCATCGACAAGAAGGGCGGCCCACCCCCGCCGCCTCCGCCGAAGGGTCCGCCGCCTCCGCCGAAGAGTCCACCGCCGCCACCGAAGAGTCCACCGCCGCCGCCGCAGAAGCCACCGCCGGGTTCTCCGCCACCGCCGAAGAGTCCGCCGCCACCGCAGAGCCCGCCGCAGAAGAACCCGCCGCCTCCGGGCTCGCAGCCGCCGCCCGTGGGTCCGCCTCCGGGGTCGAAGCCGCCGCCGGGTTCGCCGCCACCGGTGGGTCCGCCGCCTCCGGTGGGCCCGCCGCCCGGCCAGAACCAGCCGAAGAACAATCAGAAGGGCGGAAATTTCAACGAAATTCCGCCACCGGGGTCGAAGCCGCCGCCGGGTTCGCCACCGCCGGTGGGTCCGCCACCGCCGGTGGGTCCGCCGCCTCCGGTGAGCCCGCCGCCGGGCTCGGCGCCGCCTCCTGGTTCGCAACCACCTCCCGGCTCGAAGCCGCCGCCGGTGGGTCCGCCGCCTCCGGTGAGCCCGCCGCCCGGTCCGAAATTGCCGAAGGACTACCAGAACGGGGGACCTGGCGAGGCTCCGCCGCCTGGCTCGGAGCCGCCGCCACCCGTGGGTCCGCCGCCGGGCTCGAAGCCGCCACCCGTGGGGTCACCGCCGGGCTCGACGCCACCGCCGGGCGGTATCGGCACTCCGCCGCCGGCGTCGAACCCGCAGGACTGGTCGCCTCCTCCAGGCGGGCAGGTTCCGCCTGGTGGGCAGCAGGATCGCGGCGGCATGCCGATGATGCCGCCGATGATGCCCCCGGGTGCCGGTGGTCAGGGTTCCAACGCCGAGCGCCCGGACGCCTCGGGTCTGCTGGACGCCGGCGAACAGCCCTGGGGCGAGAACCCGCCGGGACTCGGGCTGCCGGAAGCGCCGCAGGGCGCCGATCCCGGCGGCGTCGGACTGGAAGTTCCGCCGGGTGGGCAGCAGGGTCCTGGTGGGATGCCCATGATGCCGCCGATGATGCCCCCGGGTGCCGGTGGTGGTCAGGGTTCGGGTGCGGAGCGCCCCGACGCCTCGGGCTTGCTGGACGCCGGCGAGAAGCCTTGGGAGAGCGCTGGTCCGAATGTAGGCGAGCCGGAGGCTCCGCCCGAAGGTGTTCCGCCAGTGGCGGGTCCGCAGGACTGGTCGCCTGGCGAAAGCACGCCGCCGGGTGGGCAGCAGGTTCCCGGCGGGATGCCGATGGTTCCGCCGATGGTGCCTCCGGGTGCCGGTGGTCAGGGTTCCAACGCGGAGCGCCCGGACGCCTCGGGCTTGCTGGACACCGGCGAGAAGCCTTGGGAGAGCACCGGTCCGAACCCCGGTGAACCGGAAGCGCCGGGTGGTGCCGTTCCGGGCGGCCCGGGCCTCGGCATGCCACCGGCCAATGTGGAGACCCCGGCACTCCCGCTCGACGCGGCAATGCCGCTCGAAGGCGTTCCGCGTGCGTCGGGTCCGCAGGACTGGTCGCCGGGCGAGAGCACGCCGCAGAACGGGCAGCAGGTTCCTAGCGGGATGCCGTTGGTTCCGCCGATGGTGCCTCCGGGTGCCGGTGGTCAGGGTTCCAACGCGGAGCGCCCAGATGCCTCGGGCTTGCTGGACGCCGGTGACAAGCCTTGGGAGAGCGCTGGATCCGACGGCGGCGAACCCGAGGCGCCGAACGGGACGCCTGCCGATCCGGCCGAGTCGGTCGGACAGTCCGGCGAGGACACGGCCGGTCCCGGGGACCCGGCGGAAGTTCCGGAGGACCACGTGCCGGTCGTCAGGCGCGACGCGGCGGAGCAGGACACCAGCGCGTGGGACGTGCCCAGCGACGGCCTGCCGTGGCTGGTTCCGTTCCCGGTGGCCGCGCGCCCCGAGGAATCGGAGCGCGACCGGCCCGCGCCGGACCACGCGCTTCGGGACAGCAAGCCGTGGACCGGCGCGTCGTCGGCGGGCAACGGCTACGCCACCTGGCGAAGCGCGAAGTGGGCCGAGGGCAACGGGAAACCGGTCGAGGACGAGCAGCCGCTGATGTGCGGCGGCCCGACGCTGAGCCCGGCGGAAGCGGCCGCCGTGCGGGCCGAGAAGCAGGCCCAGGCCGAAGCGGAGGCCGCGGCGGCGGAGGCCGAGGAGGAGGACGAGAAGAAGGAGCGGTCCAGCGCAGACCTGCTCGTGAGGGATAACTCTGCCTGGGGCGCAGGACCGGCCACGCCGCCCTCCGGAGTGATCGGATAGGGGAGATTCCGCACTCGCCGACCGCAAATGAGGCACACCCATGAGCACCATCACGGTGAAGCGCCCGCCACGGGTCGCCGGGCCGGAGATGCCCGAAGGCGAGGTCGAGCTGCAGGAGCCGCCGGTGATGGCGGAGCCTGCGGCGCTCGACTTCCGCTCGGCGGCCATGTTCCTGCCGATGGGCATCGGCTCGGCTGCGATGGTCATGATGTTCGCGTCGTCCAGCAGGTCGCCCGCGATGTACATGATGGGCGGCATCATGGGCGTGGGCATGCTGATCATGGGCCTGAGCCAGATCGGGCGTGCCGGCGCGGAGCGCAAGCGCAAGATGAGCTCCGAGCGCCGCGACTTCCTGCGCTACATCGCGCAATTGCGCGAGAAGGCGCGGGAAGCCGCGGACCGGCAGCGGCGAGCGGTCGTGTGGAACCATCCCGAGCCGTCCTGGCTCTGGTCGGTGGCGAGCGGGCCGCGGCTGTGGGAACGCCGGGCGAACGACATCGACTTCGGCCGGGCCCGGATCGGGTTGGGCACCCTGGCCGCGGCGGTGGAGTACACGGCGCCGTCGACGAAGCCGATCGAGGACCTCGAACCGCTCGCCGCGGTCTCGCTGCGCCGCTTCCGGGAGGCGTACCGGACGGTGTCGGGCATCCCCATCTCGGTCGGCCTGCGCAGCTTCACCAGCGTGGAGTTCGCCGGTTCCCAGGAATCGGCGGTGGGGCTGGCCCGCGCCATCCTCGGCCAGCTGGTCACCTTCCACTCGCCGGACGAGCTCCGGGTGGCCGTGCTGACCGACGAGACGGGGCAGCCGGAATGGGACTGGGTCAAGTGGTTGCCGCACAACGCGCACTCGGCGATGCAGGACCCGGCGGGCCCGCTGCGGCTGTTCGCCTGCGACCACGACGAGCTGCTGGACGTGCTCGGTCCCGATATCACCGACCGGCCCGACCACGATCCGGGTAGCCGGCCGGGCGTCGTCGAGCCGTTCATCGTCGTGGTGGCGCACCAGGCGGAAATCCCCGAGTCGTCCAGGTTGCTCGACGGCGGGATGCGCAACGTGGTGCTGCTGGATCTCACCGGCAAGATGCCGGGCGGGCCGAAAGTGCTCCGCCTGACGGCGGAAGGCGACGCGGTGGAGTTCCCGGCGGGGGATGCCACGGGGTCCGCGCAGCGCGACGAGCTGAGCCTGGCGCAGATCGAGTCGCTGGCCAGGCTGCTCGCGCCGAAGCGGACCAGCGGCTCGGTCGACGTCGTCGACCAGCCGCTGGAGAGCGACTTCGAGCTGACCAGCCTGCTGGGCATCCGCGACCCGCGCACGTTCGACGTGCCCGCGCTGTGGCGGCCCCGCGCCGCGCAGCGGGCCCGGCTGCAGGTGCCCATCGGCGTCACCGAGGACGGCGAGGTCGTCGACCTCGACCTGAAGGAACCGGCCCAGGGCGGGATGGGACCGCACGGCATGCTGATCGGTGCCACCGGCTCCGGCAAGAGCGAGCTGCTGCGCACCCTCGTGACCGGCCTCGCCGCGACCCACTCGTCCGAGATCCTGAACCTGGTGCTGGTCGACTTCAAGGGCGGCGCGACGTTCCTCGGGATGGACCGCCTGCCGCACACCTCGGCGATGATCACCAACCTCGCCGACGAGCTGCCGCTGGTCGACCGGATGCAGGACGCGCTCAACGGTGAGCTCGTGCGGCGGCAGGAACTGCTGCGGGCGAGCGGCTTCTCCTCGTCGTTCGAGTACGAGAAGGCCCGTGGCGGCGGCGCGCAGCTGGTGCCGTTCCCGGACCTGCTGATCGTCGTCGACGAGTTCTCCGAGCTGCTGGCCAACAAGTCCGAGTTCATGGACCTGTTCGTGTCCATCGGGCGGCTCGGCCGAAGCCTCGGGGTGCACCTGCTGCTCGCGTCGCAGCGCCTTGAGGAAGGCCGGATCCACCGAGTCGAAGGGCACCTGTCGTACCGGATCGCGCTGCGCACCTTCTCCTCGATGGAGTCGCGGGCGGTCATCGGCGCGGCGAAGGCGTACGAGCTGCCGTCCGATCCGGGCAACGGCTACCTGAAGATCGACACCACGACGCTGGTCCGCTTCAAGGGCGCCTACGTCTCCGGGCCGTGCCCGCCGAGCGACGGCCCGGTCGCCGCCCCCGAGAACCGGGCGTTCTCCGAGGTCGTCTCGTTCCGCACGCAGCCGTACCCGAGCCTGCACGCGCTCCGGCCCGTCGACGAGGAACCGGAGTCCGCCGAGGAGCCGGCGGAGCAGCCCGCGGCGGAGTCCAATGAGGACGTTCCCTCGTTGGTCGACGTCATCATCGGGCGCTTGGCGGGCAGCGGCCCGCCGGCCCGCCAGGTCTGGTTGCCGCCGCTGTCCGAGGCGCCGAGCCTGGACACGCTGCTGCCGACCGTGGTGCCGGACCCCGCCCGCGGGATGACCGTCGACGACCCCGGCAGCCGGGGCGTGCTGCGCGTGCCGGTCGGCGTCGTCGACCGGCCCTTCGAGCAGCTGCGGGACCTGCTGGTCGCCGACCTCGGCGGGGCCGACGGGCACGTCGGCGTCGCGGGCGCGCCGCAGAGCGGGAAGTCGACGCTGCTGCGGACCCTGGTGCTGGGTCTCGCGCTGACCAACACGCCGGAAGAGGTCCAGTTCTACTGCCTGGACTTCGGCGGCGGCGGGATCATGTCGGTGTCCGGCCTCCCGCACGTCGGCTCGGTGGCGACCAGGATGGAGCACGACCGGGTGGTGCGGACCATCGCGGAGCTGACCCAGTTGCTGGAGCGCCGCGAGGCCCTGTTCGCCGAGCACGGGTTCGAGTCGATCTCGGCGTACCTGCGGGCCCGCGCGCGGGGCGAGATCGACGACCCGTTCGGTCACGTCTTCCTCGTCGTCGACGGCTGGTTCACGGTCAAGCAGGACTTCACCGACGTGGAGACGAAGATCGGCGAACTGGCCTCCCGGGGGCTCTCCTTCGGCATCCACGTGGTGCTCAGCGCCACCCGCTGGTCGGAGATCCGCCCGTGGCTGCGCGACCTGCTGGGCACCAAGTTCGAGCTCCGCCTCGGCGACTCGATGGAATCCGAGATCGGCTCCCGCAAGGCGGCCACCGTGCCGAACCAGGCGGGGCGCGGGATGACGGCGAAGGGATTCCACTTCATCTCGGCACTGCCGCGCCTGGACGGCACCTCCGGGGCCGAGGACCTGGCCGACGCGACCAAGGGCGTCACGGAGGAGATGCGGGCGTTCTGGCCCGGCCGCGGCGCGCCGCCGGTGCGGATGCTGCCGACCCACCTGCCCGCGGCAGAACTCCCGGCGCCGGAACGGGAATTCCGGGTGTGCCTCGGCTACGACGAGCAGCGGCTGGAACCGGTGTGGCACGACTTCTTCGTCCACCCGCACCTGATGGTCTTCGGCGACAGCGCGACCGGCAAGACCAACCTGCTGCGCCTGGCGCTGCGCTCGATCCGGCAGCGGTACGGCCCGGACGAGGCCAAGATCGTGCTGGGCGACGTGCGCCGGGACCTCGACCAGGAGGTGCCCGCCGAGTACGGCGTCGGCTTCGGGTTCAGCTCCGAGACCCTCTTCCAGCTCGCCGAGCAGGCGCTGGGATCGATGACCAAGCGGGTGCCGGGCCAGGACATCTCCTCGGAGCGGCTGCGCAAGCGCGACTGGTGGGAGGGCCCGGAGCTGTTCCTGGTCGTGGACGACTACGAACTGCTCGGCCGGGGCGGCGTCAGCTCGGCGCTGGAACCGCTGCTGCCGATGATCCCGCAGGGCGTCCACATCGGACTCCACCTGATCATCGCCCGGAGCACCTCGGGCGCGATGCGCTCGATGATGGACCCGGTGCTGCGCAGGCTCTGGGAGCTCGGCACGCCCGGCGTGCTGCTGTCCTACCCCAAGGAAGAGGGGAAATTCCTCGGCGAGGCCGCGCCGCGCAAGCTGCCGCCGGGGCGCGCCCAGCTGGTCACCCGCCGGGGCGTCGGCCTCATCCAGACCGGTCTCGTGACCGCTGATTCGACCACCACCGCCTCACCGGCCGGCTTGTAGGGGCCCGCAGTGGGATTCCCCTCCGCGCGCGACGACCGCCGCGCGAGCCGAGTCGACGAAAGCTTCATCCCAGGAGGAATGGCTCATGACCAGAGCTGCTGAGCTGTGCAGGATCACGGTGTTCGGGCCCGACGGCAAGGCCGACCTCGCCGTGCCCGTCTCGACCACCGTGGCCGATCTCCTGCCGGTGCTGCTCAGCCACACCCGGAAGCAGCCGCAGGGCGGCGAGCAGGGGTCGTGGGTGTTGCAGCGGCTCGGCGGGGCGGCGCTGGATCCGTCGGGCACGCCGGAGACGCTGGACTGGCTGGAGGGCGAACAGCTGCACCTGCGGCCGGCCGACGATCCGCTGCCCGAGCTGGACTTCGACGACCTGGCCGACGGCATCGCGACCTCCGTCGGGCAGCGCAAGGACCGCTGGAAGCACGCACACGGCCGCGTCCTGTTCACCACCCTGTCGGCCGCGGTGGCCGCGGTGATCGGGCTGGTCCTGCTCGGTCCGGGACCGACGGAGCTGCACGCCGGCTTCGCGCTCGGGCTGGGCGTGGTCTTCGTGGCCGCCGCCGTGCCCGTCGCCAAGAAGCTCGACGACCTCGGGCTGACCAGGCTGACCGGGCTGGTGGGGTGCGCGTTCGCGGGGCTCGCCGGGCTGATCGCGGCCGACGGCGTGCCCGGCGCAGCGGCACCGACGCCCACGGGAATCGTGGTCGGCGCGGCTGGAGCGGCCGTCGCCGCCGCCATCCTGCTGGTGTTGCGGCGGTTCGCCGCCGACGGGATCCCGTACGCGCCGTTCATCACGATGCTGCTGGTGGCGGCGGCGGTGATCGGCGGTGTCTGGCTGGGCGCGGGATTCGGCCTGACGGTCGGCCAGGTCGCCGGGGTCCTGGCCACCGTGCTGTTCGGCGTGGTCGTCTTCGTGCCGAAGCTGACCATCCGGGCCGCTTACCTGCGCGGGCCGCAGCTGCCGCGCAACGCCGACGACCTCCAGCAGGACATCGATCCCGCGCCCGCCGCCGACGTGTTCGCCCGGACCGCGGCCGCGGACCGGTACATCAGCGTGGCGATGGTCGTCGCCGCCACCGTCTTCGTCGGGGCGTTCCCGTTCATCCTGGCCGAGCCGGGCTGGATCTCGTGGGCCATGGTGAGCCTGCTGGCCTGCGCGGTGCTGCTGCGCTCCCGCAACTTCCTCGGTGTCTGGCAACGGGTTTCGCTGGCCGCGGCGGGCACGTTCGGCCTGAGCCTGGTGGTCCTCCACTTCGCGCAGGAGTTCTCGCCGGGGTGGCGCACGGTCCTGCTGGTCGGGCTGCTGCTGGTGCTGTTCGCCTTGGTCAAGGCGACGCTGCGGCCCGAGACGCGGCGGATGCTGCCGATCTGGGGGCACCTGGCGAACATCTTCGACACCTGCACCGCGCTCGCGGTGGTTCCGCTGCTGCTCCAGCTGCTCGGCGTGTACGCCTGGGCGCGCGGACTGGCCGGGTGAGGGGCGGACCATGCAGACCCAGCGAGACCACGTGCACGCCCACCAGTTCCTGATGGGCCGGATGAGTTCCGCCCTGGTGCTCGGCGATCCCGCCAGCGCCGAGGTGCCCGCCCGGCGGGCCGCGGTCGGCATCTACATCGGACTGGTGCTGGCATTGCTGATCGCCGTCGGCTTCGGCATCTTCGGGTGGCTCGTCCCCGGTGGCAACAACTCCTGGCGGGCGCAGGGCGCGATCGTCGTGGAGAAGGAGACCGGCACCCGCTACGTCAACGTCGGCGGCGTGCTGCACCCGACGCTGAACTACGCCTCGGCGAAGCTGCTGCAGGGACCTAACGCAGGCGCCAAGGTGACGTTGCTTTCCCAGGCGTCCCTGGCGGACGCGCCGCGCGGCGCACCGCTGGGCATCCCGAACGCGCCGCAGATCTTGCCGGCGGCGCAGGACCTGGTCGGTTCGAACTGGCTGACCTGCCTGCCGAGCTCGGCCGGCGCCGTCGCGCCCGGCTCGCCGGAACTGACCCTGAACTTCGACCCCGGCGCTCCCGCCGCGCCGCTGCCCCCGGACCGGTACGTGCTCGTGCAGTCGCCGGAGGGCACGCAGTACGTGCTCTGGGGCGGCGCGAAGCACCAGGTGGCCGAGCCGACCGTGCCTATCGCGCTGGGCATGGCGGCCGCGGGGCCCGTACCGGCGCCGCAGCAATGGCTCGATGCACTCCCGGACGGCCCCGTGCTCGCGTCGGCCCAGATCGACGGCAGCGGCACCTCGGGGCCCTCCATCGGCGGCAAGGCGTACCGGGTGGGCCAGCTCTTCGAACAGCGCTCCGCGAACGGCGACGTGCAGACGTTCGTGCTTCGCCGCGAGGGCCTGGCGCCGATCAGCCGGACCGAGTTCATGCTGCTGGAAGTCGCTCCCGGCACACCGGAACCGGCCCGGATCGACCCGGCGGCCGTCGCCTCGGCGCCGCGCTCGGCCGACCGGTCGCTCCTCGGGAGGCTCCCCGACCTCAGCGGAGCCCGGTGGCAGGACCACGGCGCGGCCGCGATCTGCCTCCGGCAGGTTCCCGTCGGGCCGCGGATCGCCAGCGAGGTGGTCTTCGCGGATCCGGGCGCCGCCGCGGGCGGTGTCCACATGCGACCGGGAACCGGCGTGGTGGTGGCGGCGCTGCCGATCCCGCCCGGCCAGCGCGTTCCCGACCGCTACCTCATCACCGGCGACAGCAAGTACCTGCTGCCGGACGACGACTCGATGCGGGCGCTGGGTTACGCCGGGGTGCCGGTGTGGCCCATCGCGAACGATCTGCTCGCCACCGTGCCGAGCGGTCCGGCGCTGAGCCAGGCCGCGGTCGGCGCGACCAGGAAGGGATGAAAGTGATGGCCGCACGGTCCTCGTTGTCCCCGCTGAACCGGCGCCGCCGGGGCACGCCGGAGCTCGCGCTCGCCAGGCACACCGTCGGCAACGTGCTCGTGGTGTGCCCGGAGAAGAGGATGACCCCGGAGGCGCAGGCGCTGGCCATGTCCGTGGCCCCCGACGACGAGCACGAGATGGTGGTCGTCGACCTGCCCGTCGGCGTCCCGGTCTCGGCCTGGGATTCCGTCGCCGAGCTGCTGCCGCGGCGGCGCCGCGGGGTCCGGCTCATCCTCGGCGGCCGCCCCCGGGAGGCCACCGCCCTGACCGGCCAGTGGCTGTCGGAGCGCATCGGGCGCACCGTGGTGGCCCCGGACGGGGCGATCTTCCCGGGCGTGGGCGGGACGTTGTTCGTCCATTCCGGCAAGGGCAGCGGCTGGGTCCGGTTCCGGCCGGGCCGGCCGCCGGAGTGGGAGGCGAAGCGCTTTCCCCGGCCCTCCTGGGATTCCGGCGCCACCGACCCCCTGCCCACCAGCGCCGTCGGCATGGCCGACCCGATCCCGGGCGGGGTGTGGATCCACGCCGTCGCCCGCGACACCGAGTCGGGCGAGCACTGGTCGCGGTTGGTGAGCAGCATGCCCTGCCAACCGGACGTGCTCACCGTCGTGCTCGGTTGCCCGGGCACGCCGCCGCTCTCGCTCGACGACGTGAGCCGGTTCTGGCGGCAGCTCGACGGCCAGATCCGGGAGAAGGTCCGCTTCGTGCAGTACGGCCCCGTCCGGTTGCCGCAGGGCGGCACGCTCGGGCAGGCGCTCGCGGACCTGCTCGAAAGCCGGGTCGTCTGCTACACGGGAATGCCGGTCGGCTCGACGACGGCCCCGGACATCTACACGGTGTGCGCGGACGGCGGGCTCGGCTGGCACGCCTTCGCCCGCGAGGTCGGGTACCTGCCGAGGACGGACCCGGCGTTCCGGGAGACCCCCGCGCTGCTGTCGCACCGCGTCCCGGTCGGCGGGGTGGAACAGGTCGCACCGGCGGTCTACTGGTACACGCCCGACGCGGTGCTGGAGGTCGTGCAGTCCGGCTTGTGGGTGCGCCCGCCGGAGGGCGCGCAGAACGCGGCGGCGGTGCGCGCCGAGCCGTCGCGCGCCGACGTCAACATCCTGGCCTTCGACGCCACCGACGAGAAGCGCGCCGAGCGCATGCGGCTGCTCGCCCAGGACGTGCTGGCCCGGCTGGACCCCGCCACCCGGGTGCGGTGCCGGATCGTGCCCGCCTCGGAAGTGGGCCGGGCGGAGATCCGCATCGCCGGTCCCGCGCAGGGCGAGCTGGTCACCGAGGCAGAGCAGCCGTCCGGGCGGGCGGCCGGCAACTCGTCGGTGACCGACACCGTGCAGCTGCCCGTGGTGCTGGACCCGGTGCGCGCCGACACCGGCGGGCCCGCGGTCGTCGCGAGCCCGGTTGCCGAAATCCCGGTCGCCGGAACCCCGGTCGCCGAAATCCCGGCCGATGCCGGGATTTCCCTCGACACCGGGTCGCCGGTCGACGTCGTCGTGGCCGGTGCCGAGGTCCCGTCCGAGCCCGCACCCGCCACCACAGCGACCCCGCCGGAACCCGCGCCCGTCATCGCAGCGGCCGCGATCGAACCCGCACCCATCGCCGCAGCGGTCACGACCGAGCCGCGGCCCGAAACCGGCCCCGTCTCGGCGATGACGATCCGCCTCGAGAGCTCTCCGATCCCCACCGTCGGCGAACCGCCTGCGCCGCGACCGGCCGACACCACGCCGTCGGCTCCGGAGCCGCCCGCACCGAGCGCCACCCCTGCGCCGGAGCCGGCCCCCGAACCAGACCCCGAGCCGGTCAAGGCAGAAGAGGGCCGCCCGGAAGAGCCGGAGGAACCCGCCGAACCGCGACTCCAGCCCACTCCGAAACCCGCGGCGTCGGCGCTGGTGGCCGACCACGGTCTCACCGAGGAGCGCGCCTGGCTGCGCCGGACGCTGAGCCGCGATTTCGACACCATGTCTCACTCGACCTCCCGGATCCTCTCGGAACACCCCGGTTTCCAGGGCTCCGACGGCCGGTCGTCCGCCGACGTGCTGACCGATGCCGTCGCCGTGCGGCTGCACCTCTCGGAGCGCGGCGAGGCGATCGACCAGGCCCTGCGGACCGGCGAGAACGGGCCGCACGTGCCCTTCGCCCGCTGCGTGGTCTCCGGGCTGACCCGGCTGCCGTCCCACCGGGGCGCGACCACCTTCACGGCGTCGCCGACCCCGCAGCAGTGGCAGCTCTACGAGCAGCGGCGGCTCGTGACCGACTGGAGCTTCATCCACGCGCTGACCGAGCCCAGCCCGGACCAGCAGGGCGAGGTCGACGTTCTGGCGTGGTCGATGACGGCCCGCCGCACGAAGCTGCTCGAACCGGGTGGCGCCGACGAGGTCGACAACCGCGTCGTCTTCGTGCCCGGCACCAGCTTCAAGATCCTGGAAATGGCGGAACCGGGAGCCGACGGCACGCGGGGCCGGATTCTCCTCCGCGAGCTCGCGGAGTCCGAAGTGGACGAATCCGGGCGGGTGGCCGCGCGGGAGTCGCTGGACGAGCTGGCGATCACGTCCCTGCGGCGCTGCGTCGAACGCTGGTCGGCGGCCCAGCCCCGAGGCGTGGTGGGGGAGTCCGCCACCCGCCGGTTCGGCTGGATGCCGGGGCTGGTGCAGCGGTGATGACCGGGGAGAACGGCGATTTCGCGGGGAAGCATCGAGGGCGGCGGAGAGAGGATGACGGGCGATGAACCGTGAACTGCTGGTGGTGGGCGGAGATCGGGCGGGGGCGCACCCCACGATCGCCTCGGCCCTCGCGGCGGCCCCCGACGGGGCGATGATCAGCGTCCGCGCCGGCCGGTACGAGGAGAACCTCGTCGTGAACCGGATGGTCAGCATCGCCGCCGAGGACGGCGACGGCACGGTGGAGGTGCACGCCGCCGAGGGCAGCGCGCTGGTGGTCGACGCCGGCGGCGTCCAGCTCCGGGGCCTGCGGCTGGCCTGCGATGACGCCACCGTCGCGGCGGTGGACGTGCGGCACGGCGAGGTCGCCCTCGACGGCTGCTGGGTGGCGGGCTCGTCGTGGGCGGCCCTGCTGACCAGGGGAACGGGATCGCTGGCCATGCGCGGGTGCGAGGTGACCAACACCGGCGGCGCCGGGATCGTGATCACCTCCTCGTCGCCGAGCACCGTGGAGGACACGGTCGTGGCCGACGTGGCCTCGTCGGCCGCCGTCGTCGGCGAGGACGGTTCCCTGACGCTGCGCCGGATCGTGATCCAGCGACCGGTCGGCAACGGCATCTGCGTGAACGGGCGCGGCCGGTGCGTCATCGGCCAGGGCGTGATCACCGCCGCCGCGAAACCCGCGATCGTCGTGGAGCAGGAGGGCAGCCTCGACGTCAGCGACCTGACGGTGCAGGACGGCGCGAACGTCGATCTCTACTTCACCGGCGGTTCCTCGATCACCATCGCCGAGTCCACGTTCTCCGGCGCCGCGGTGCAGGCCGCGCACATCTCGGGCACCGCGCGGCCGGTGCTGCGCGGCTGCACCTTCACCGGCGCCGGGCGCAACGCGGTGCAGGTCACGGGGCAGGCGGCGGCCAGGCTCATCGAGTGCGTCCTGGCGGACTCCCCAGTGGGTCTCATCGTGGACGGCGAAGCGTCGCCCAGGTTCGAGAAGACCGCCGTGAGCGGGACGACCGAGGCGATCGCGCAGCTGTCCACTGCCGCGTCGGTGCACTTCTCCGGTTTCCGGGCCAACGCGACCGAAGGCGCCGGCCTGCTGGTCGACGGCGGCGTGGTCGAGTTCGACTATGCCTCGATCGAGACCGGCACCGCCACGGCGGTGGAGCTTTCCGGGACGGCGAAGGCGAAGCTCACCGACGTCACGATCAGCACCGGTTCCGAATCGGCCGTCGCGCTCACCGGCAACGGGCGCGCGGAGCTGACCTCGTCGATGCTGCGCGGCGGCGGGCTGGCGGTCGGTTCCGCCGAGGTCGTGATGCGGGACACCGAGATCGTCGACGTGCCCTCGGACGGCGTCCGGGTCGACCGGGGCGGCTCGATCATCGGCACCCGCTGCCGCATTCGCGGGGCGAGCGGGCACGGCATCCGCGTCGCCGACGGCGCCCGCGCGGAGCTGGCGGAGTGCGAACTGGTCGACAGCGGCGGGAACGGCGCGCACCTGGAGACCGCCGAACCGGTGCGGTTGAGCCAATGCGTGGTGAAGAACAGCGGCGGCATGGCGATCCGGCGGCCGTCTGACGACCGCCAGGTCGTGGTGGAGAACCTGGTGACCCAGTCCGCGAGCGCCTCGCCGCGGCCGACCGGGAACGACGGGCCGCAGCCGGAACCCGACGCCGTCGGGCAGGGCGATGCAAGCCTTCGCGAGGCGGGCGGCGCTGTGCTCGACGGCCCGCTCGCCGAGCTCGACTCGCTCATCGGCCTGGAAGGCGTCAAGCAGGAAGTGCGCGGGCTTATCAACCTGATCCGGATGTCGCAGGTGCGGCAGGAGATGGGCCTGCCGATGCCGCCGATGAGCCGGCACCTGGTGTTCGCCGGGCCGCCCGGCACCGGTAAGACGACGGTCGCGCGGCTCTACGGCGCGGTGCTCGGCGAGCTCGGCATCCTCTCCAGCGGCCACATGATCGAGGCCGCCCGCGCGGACCTCGTCGGGCAGTACATCGGGTCCACCGCCATCAAGACGACCGAGCTGGTGACCAAGGCGATCGGCGGGGTGCTGTTCATCGACGAGGCGTACACCCTGACCGCCAGCACCGGCGGCGTCGGCCCGGACTTCGGCCAGGAAGCCGTGGACGCGCTGATGAAGATGATGGAGGACCACCGCGACGAGCTGGTGGTGATCGTCGCCGGCTACTCCGAGCTGATGGAGAAGTTCCTCCAGTCCAACCCCGGTCTGGCCTCCCGGTTCACCCGGACCATCGAGTTCCCGAACTACAGCGTCGAAGAACTGGTCACGATCACGACCAACCTCTGCCGCAAGCACTACTACGAGCTCACCGACGACGCGGTCGAGGAGCTGACCGAGTACTTCACCCGGGTGCCCAAGGGCGAGACCTTCGGCAACGGCCGCGTCGCCCGCAAGCTCTTCGAGTCGATGATCAGCACCCAGGCGTCCCGGCTCGCCCAGAGCCCGCCCGCCAGGGACACCGACTTCAGCCGGCTGACGGCGGCGGACATCGCCCCGCAGAGCGCGATGCTGGAACAACTGCCGGCCGAGGAGACGGCATCCCCCGACGCCGCCACCGATCCCACCGAGGCGGTGCGGGCCAGCCGGGCGTGGCGGCGGATGTCCGACCTGATCGGGCTCGAAGGTCCGCGCCAGTCGGTCGCCGCGTTGCTCGTTTCGCTGTGCGAGCGCCGGAATCACCGCCGGGCCATCGGGCAGCACGGCAACGCGGTGCTGACCGGGCCGAGGGGCAGCGGCAGGCGGGAACTCGCCCGGCTCTACGCCCAGGGGCTTGCCGAGCTGGGGCTGGTCGGCATCGGCCAGGTGGTGCGCGCCTCGCTCACCGAGGACCTGCGCCCGGCGTGGCCGGGACAGGCGGAAACCTTGGTGCACAGGGCGTTCCAGGACGCGCAGGGCGGACTCCTCGTGGTGGACGTCGACGCGGACGGCGAGCCCCAGCCGGAGGAGGCGGAGGCGCTGCTGGTCGCATTGCGCTATCACGCCGCCGATCCGGTGGTGGTGCTGACCGGCACCCGCCCCGGTGTGGAGCGCCTGCTCGGGCGCGTGCCGCAGCTGCGCGACTCCTTCGGGGAGTGGTGGGAGATCGACGCGTACTCGGCGGCGGACCTGGCCGCCATCGCCGTCCGGCAGCTGCGCGAACGTGGCCACGAGGTGCCCGACGACGTGCGCGCCGCGATGCGCACGCACATCGAGGCGTCCGGGGAGACCACGGTGCACGGCGTTCACCGGCTCACCCGGCACCTGGCCAGGATGGCGGCTTCGCGCACGCTGGCCGCCGCCGACCTGGCGGGCCTGGCGCGGGTCGTGCCCGCGGTCGGTGGGCTGGCCTCGGTCGGCTGAGGTGGCGGTCCGGGCAGACCTCGTGCCCGGAGGACTCCTGGTCGGCCCGCGTCGACCAGGAGCGGCTTCTCATGCCGTTGACTTGATTCGGAAAGCTTTCAGGAGGCTCGAATGTCCGAAGTGGATCGTCGTAACGTGGAGATGTTGCGGGAGGAGTACGAACGCCAGGTCACCGGCCTCGCCGAGTCGCAGCGGCGGATCAGCGAGGCCTCGGCGACCGCGGTGTCCCCGCGCCGCGAGCTGTCGGTCACGGTCGGCCCGCAGGGCGTGATCACCGAGCTGAAGTTCCTGACCAGCGCGTACCGCCGGCTGGCGAAGAACGAGTTGTCGGAGCTGGTGATCCGCACGATCTCCGACGCACGGGACAAGCTGAACGACCAGCTCGCGGAGATCATGACGCCGATGATGCCTCCCGGGCTGGACGTGAAAGCCATGCTGAACGGGGAGATCAGCGCCGAGAAGCTGGCCCCGGACGAGTCCAAGCTGCCGCCGCTGCTCAGGGAGCGGCTGAACCGGCGCTGAGATCTGGCCGCCGCGCTTTCGCGGCCGTGCCACGGGTTTGCGGTTCGCGCGCCCCGGAGAAGCGGTAACGGGGCCGGATTCGACTACGGCGTGAGCGGAGGAATGAGGACCATGAACCAGTTCTGGGTGGATCCGGAGAACCTGAGCAAGAGCGGTGAGGGTTACGGAGCGGTGCAGGCGAGGTTGCAGTCGCTCCTGCAACGGGCCACTCCGCTCGGTGCCCGGTACAAGGATAGCTTCGGCGACGATGACGAGGGCCGGGAGTTCTTCCAGAACTTCGAAGACGGCCAGCGGGTGTTCCTCGACGGGATCGGTCGGCAGGCCAAATCGTTGCTCTACATCAGCGACGGCCTCTACGAGAACGGGAAGATGTACGGCGGTTCCCGGGACGAGGCCGACCAGCTGTCGCACAAGTTCAAGACCGCGGGAGAGAACGGTTCCGGCGATTCCCAGAAGCCGACGGGTCACAACGTTCCTGCGCAGAAGGATGTTCCGCTGCAGGGGTCGACGGTCAACGTGCCCGTGAAGTCGACGGGCCATAACGTTCCTGCGCAGAAGGTCCCGCTGGAGAAGACGACCGGCCACGTAGCGGCCAGGAGCTCGAAGGCGCTGGCGCCGAACCGCGGTGTCGAGCCGAAGAAGCCTGTCGAAGGGGGAACGTTCGTGAAGTCGCAGCGTGCCGTTCCCGCCGGCGGGCACGCGAACGAGGGCCTCAAGCCGCAGCTGCCCGTTTCCGACCGCGGATACGTGCTGAACGGGCTCAAACCGGAGGACGTGGAGGTTCGCAAGCCGGGAATGACCTCCGCGATGAGGCTGCGCGCCCTGCGGGAGAGCGAGCAGCCCATGGTGTACGGCCACCCGCTGGGCGAGGGGCAGCGCATCGTCAGCGCCACCGAACTGTCGAACGGGGTGGTGCGGATCGGTGTCGACGGCTACTCCGACATCACTCCGCTGAACGGCCGCGATCTGACGCTCGACGACCCGAACAACCCGTCCGAGTCGAAGCCCTACCCGACCGAGGATGGGGAGCGGCACTTCCTGGTCACGGAGAAGCCCGGATCGCAGCAGCCCGGGAAGTCGTTCGACGAGCAGGTCTTCATGGAATTCCCGCGCGACGGGGAACCGGGCTTCTTCCGCTTCCGCAGGTAGCTGATAGCCGGGCGTGTGGTGGCGCGGTCGGTGGTGTGAGTCCGAATCGGATGGTGTGGTGAGCGATGGGTGAGATTCAGATTCCCGAGGATGGTCTCTGGGCGCCTATTTACTATTCGATGTACGGGTTCGTCGGTAACAAGCCGCCGTTGGTGAGGTCGAATGACATGTACGCGTTGTCCCGGGAGATGCGGGACAACGCGGATGTCTATGTGGACGCGACGGCGAATGTCAATTCGTTGGCGTCTGGTGTGCGGGCGAATCTTGAGGGTGAGACCGCGGCGGCGTTCGATGATCATGTTCGGGGGTTGACCGCTCCGGTTCAGGCGCAGGTGGCGGCGTTGCGGTACGCGGCGGACATGGTGGACAGGTTCGGGTTGAACGGGGAGGAGGCGGAGTACGACATCCTCCTCCAGCTGACGTTTTTCGCGTCCACGATTCTCGGGCTTTACCTGAGTGGGTTGTACGCGCTGGTTCCGGAGTGGATCGCGGCTGGGCGTGACGCCATTGGCAAGATCATCGCGGCGGCGAAGCAGCAGGCCGCGACGTTGTCCGGGCAGTTGCGGATGGCGTGGGAGCCTCTTGAGGAGTTCGTCCAGGAGACGTTCCAGGCATTTTTGCCGCAGGGGATCACGACGGCGAACGGTAACCGCAAGCACGGTTACGACGCGGACGACATGCTCTTGGAGGGCGCTGTCGGGGCCAAGGCGGCGTTCAACGCGATGATTTTGCATCGTCTGGCGAAGCTGAACAGGCACACGGACGATTTCGTGCGCAAGCCGGTCGGGGCGGGGCAGCTCGATGCGGCTGCGGAGTTGCCGGCGGAGGGGATCGTCATCACGGCGATCGGCGGCGATTTCGATGCGTTCGGTACCTATATCTCGAGTGTCTCGATGGGCACGATCGAGAAGGACGCGCAGATCAGGTCGCGTGCGTGGCAGAACAACCGCAACACGAACAACTCGCCGACCGGAGGGTCGGACAAGTCGCCGCCGCCTTCCTACGACCCGGACGGTAAGGGCCTGCCCGGTGGCGAGGACATCCCCGGCAGGGGGCCGGATTCGAAGGTGCCGCCGGTTGGGTCGGACTCCAAGGTCCCGCCGGTCGGGTCGGATTCGAAGGTGCCGCCGGTCGGGTCGGATTCGAAGGCACCCGCGGATTCTCCGGCGGGGAAGCCTTCCGATGTCCCGCCGCCTCCGTACTCGCCGCGTGGTGAGGCGCCGCCGTCCAATGAGGTGTGGGGGAACGAACAGCCTCCGCCCGCCTACCAGTCCCCGGCCGGGGAACCGCCGCCCGCGTACCAGCCTCCGGCCGCGGAGCAGCCCGCGGGTGTGTCGCCCGTGGGGTCTCCGCCTGCGGGCTCTCCGCCGCCTGGTTCGGCTCCGCCACCGGCGGGTTCTCGGCCCGGTTCGGCACCGCCACCGGCGGGTGTGTCACCTGTGGGTTCTCCGCCGCCTGCGTCGGTTCCGCCTGCGGGTTCGCCGCCGCCTGGTTCGGTTCCGCCGCCTGCGGGTGTTTCGCCGGTGGTGTCTCCGCCGCCTGCGTCGGTTCCGCCGCCTGCGGGCGTCGAAGCAGGGCCGGTTTTGGTGGAGCAACCGGCTGGGCAGCCGCCGGTTACCGGCGGGCCGCAGGATGTCGGCTCGAATCAGGGTTTGCCTGGTTTCGACACGACGACGCCACCGGGTAACGCGCCGCAGGGCGTGGATCCGGCGGTCGGTGACCAGAATCCCCAGTCCCAGCAACCGTCCGCCGAGCAGCCGCCGGTGCGGCACACGCCCGTCGAGCAGCCGCCCGCCCAGCAGCCGGGGGACGAGCAGTCGCCGAACCAGCAGTCGCCGGGACAGCAGTCGCCGGGACAGCAGTCGCCGAATCAGCAGTCCCCGAGTCAGCAGTCGCCCGGCCAGAACCTGGGGCAGCAGTCCCCGAATCAGCAGGTTCAGGGGCAGCAGTCGCCGGAGCAGTCGACGCCAGGCCAGCAGAACGCTGGTCAGCGCGGCCTCGATCAGAACACGGTGTCGCTCGAGCGCGACCAGCCGCGAGCGGACCAGCAGGAGCAGAGCGGAAACGGGGCCGCGCAGCTCCGCCCGACCGGCCAGCAGACCGGGCCGGGGCAACCCGCAGGGACGCCGAGCGCCACGTCCACGCCGTCCGGTCAGGCCGGCAACTCGCAGGCACCCTCGAACACCGTCGGCACGCCGAGTACCTCGTCCCAGGACGTGTCCCGGGACAAGTCCGGCCAGCCGACCGTGGGCGATCAGGACGGTCCGTCCCGGCTTGCGACGCAGCTTGCCTACGAAGCGCCAACAGGTGCGACGTCGACCGGGAACCAGCCCCTGACTCAGCGCGACGGGCCGTCCACTGTGTCCTCCGGTAGCGAGCCGAGGACGAGTTCGACCACGCCCGGCAGGGCCGGAACTCCGAAGAGCAGCAGTGAACCGGAACCGGTGGTGGCGCCGGCACAGCCGGTGGTGCCGGTGGAAGGCCCGCCCGTTGGTGAAGGTTTCGCCGATGTCCAGCGGCGTGCCCAGCCCGCCTTGACGCAGGACGTATTCGGCTACGAAGGGCCCAACGAGAACTCGGCGGCCGTCTTCGCGGGGGACACTGACGCGGCGTCCAGGTCGAACCAACAGGGCTCGGACCAGCAGACATCGAACCCGGCCAACCCGTACAACTCGCATCTGCTGAACGACCCGAGCATGGCCGTGCCACCGGACGCGGTGCGCACGGAGCGGGATTTCGCCAACGAGGATGCCGGGCGCGAGTTCCTGCGGAACAACACCGAATACGGGCACTACGTCCTGGAGACGAACCGGGCGACGCGGGAAAGCGGTGCGTCGGAGAACAACTGCGTGCCGTCCAACATGCAGTTGGCGAATTCCATCGAACACAAGAAGATGTTCACCGCGGGCCCGAGCGGGAAGTGGTCGCTCCAGGACATGGAGCGGAAGGCGGGCCGAAAGGCCATGGGCCCGTTCTACGACAAAGACCCGGTCACGCGGTTTCTGCTTTCCCCGGTCAACGACTACACCCAGGCATTGGTCACCCGGAAGACCGGTGACACCGGCCACGTCGTGCTCGCATCCGTCGACGAACACGGCACGGTCAACTACTTCGATGGGCAGAAGGGCAACTTCACCGAAGTTCTCCCGATCGATCCGAAGACCCCCTTCAAGGAACTGCATTCGGCCGACAACGGGATCAGGTTCATCCCGCTGCCGCATGACACGGTGTTGTCCGCGGACTTCGCCGCTCATAACAGCGAAACCGACTCCGCTTCCACCGAACGGCATGACAGCAGTCCGGAAGCCCGCCAGGACGGCAAGCAGGGCAAGGCCGTCTTCGGGGCCGACCGGAGCCATCGCCGGGACCGGTACCGACGGGATCGCGCCCGGGATCGATCGGGGCGTTCCGGCGGCCCCAGCATCCGGGGTACCGCGCGGAACGCGCACGCCGGAGAGCTGTCCGAGGCGTCGTCCGATTCGGGAGATGGCACACCGGCCGGATTCAGCTACGGCCATGTGTCGGACCTGGCGGAGCGGCTGGGGGACTTCCACGTCAGTGATGACACAGCTCAGTGGCGTGGCGACGATGGCGTGTCGGGGCTGGCGGAGCGCCTGAAAGACTTCCACGTCAGCCATCAGGACGGTCAGCGGCACAGCATCGGCGACGCCGCGGTCAACCAGCAGGTTTCTCCGGGGCGGCGGCGTTTCGATCCGCCGGAGGAGCGGCTGGCGCACTACCTCGCCGCTGTGGAAGGCGGTGAGCGCGAATCCATGCATGCGCGCCGGTCTGCGGCGCTTGCCGAGTTCGGCCGGCCCATCCCCAGTCCGAAGCTGGTCGACGTGGACGAGCAGACCGCCGACTACCGGCCGCACCCCACGAAACCGGAGAGCGAGGCCCCGGAGTCCGGCGGGCACTTCCACAACCTCTACGGGCGGGACGACGCGGGCAGTGTCGCGGTGATGATGGAGAACTACCGGGCCAAGGGGGAGAGGTACACCGCCAGCGATGCCTTCATCCACCAGTGGTCGCAGGCGGAGGCGCTGTTCAACGAGGTGACCAAGGCGAAGGAGATCGACAAGCGGGCTCCGAAGCTGTTCGGCAGGAAGACGAAACCCGAGGATGTTCCGGATCGGCTTCCGGAAACCATCTTCCGGCAGAACATCTCCGGCACGGCGGCCAAGGAAGTCTTCGGCAACCTGCTGGCCGGCCGGAACAGCGTGGACTTCGATGCCCACGATGATGTCTACGCCGAGGTCATGAAGACGGTGAACGGCAAGTCCACGAAGAACATCGTCGACACGTTCAACGAGTTGAAAGAGCTGCCCGACGACCAGAAGTTCCAGATCTCGGGTGGTGGTGTCAGGCGGGATGGCTCCGGCAACTTCCAGATGCGGTTCGACATCAGCAGGGTCCATGCCGGGACCGTCCGGCAATCTCCGCGCGGGGACAAGGCGCGGATTGTCCAGGACGACCACGCTCGGCGTGAGCCAAAGCGCAGAGGCGCGTCCGGACCCGCGGCGGGAGGCCGGCGCGCGGTTCGGCCGGCGCCGTCCACGGCGAACACGTCTGGGCATCCCACTGGGTTTGATGGTGCGGTGCCGGTGCAAGAGCATCAAGAGCTTCTCGAGCTCATGCGCGGGGTGAACAAGGATAATTTCGATGGCGATGTCGACGGCGATCTGGGGTATCGGACGAATTGTGCTGCGGCGGCGATTCAGTTCCTGAACCGGTTGGCGCATCCCGATCGGGCCAAGGAATTCGTGGCCGGGCCGAGTGGGGAGGTGCATCGGGATCGGGTCGAGGGTTCGGGTCTGAGGTATGTGGGCGAGTTCTCGGGAGCCGCCGATGTCGAGGAATATGTGTCACGCCTGGAGCGTGGCGCGTCCGGCATGGTGCTCGCGTATTACCCTGACGGTGGCCATTATTTCGCGGCTGTCAAGAAAGGTCGCCCCATTTTCCTGAATGCTCAGGAGGAGAGTCAGCAGTTCTGGGGTTCTCCGTCGAAGGTGGAGTTCTGGGAGGCTCCCCAGGGCGTGGTGCTGACACCGATGTACTCGCCGGTCGGCATGCGCTCGGCGGCCGAACGAATGGCGGCTGAAGAGTCCGAACCGGTTCCTGGCAGCTCGACGGTCAGGCAACCGTCCGGTTGGGGCGGTGGTTCGTCGCGTTACCGGGGCAGGGATGACGCAGGGCGCTCGGTCAAGTTCAAGAGTGGTGAAGTGGCGGTGAAGGGGATCGATGCAGGCGAGATGAAGCTGGTCTCCGCGCTGCCGGACACCGGTCATGCCAACGAGGTGAAGCGCTGGGTGCGAGGTGTCCGGGGCGCCACGTTCACCGTGGTGCGCACGTTGCCCGGCGAATCAGCGGCCAAGGCCGTGGAGAACAGCCCGGCTCGTAACGGCGAAGCGACCATCACATTCCAGGGTGCGGTGGTTCTGGCGGTCAACGCCCGGGGGGACGGCAGGTACGCGCTGCCCGTCCGCACCGATAGCGGGGAACTCCGGGTCTGGGTGGATGCGAAGACTGCCGCGCAGGCGCTCGTGGCCGAATCGAAGAGCATCCGCCGAGCCAACTCCGTGCTACTGCTGCTATCGGGACCCCATTCGCCCGATGCCCCGGTGAAACTCGCTCGTGAGCTGGCCGCTGCCGACCCTGAACTCTTGGTGAGCACCGGTGACGGCCTGATGGAACTGCGACACGGTGGACGCCTGGTCGTGCTGGACAACGGCGGAATGCTGACCTTCCGTGGCACCACCACGGACATCGCTTATGGCACGACCCGCTTCTCGCGGGCCGAGATCGACGAAATCAATCGACGGTCAACGGTTCGGCCGGAACCGGAGTTTCGGCCTCGCGCGGATTCCCGTCCGTACGATCGGCCTGCTCCCCAGCCCGCACCCCGGCCGGAACCGGAGTTTCGGCCTCGCGCGGATTCCCGTCCGTACGATCGGCCCGCACCCCGGCCCGCACCCCGGCCGGCTGCGCCCGAGTTGTACCCCGGACTGAATGATTCCAACCGTTCCGTCACTTTCGCTCGAGAGGATGCGAAGTTCGGCGCGCTGCGCGACGCGGACGGGCGGCGTGGTTTCGAGTTGCTGGCGGATCCGGCCACAAGGGCGGAGTTCCGCGATTGGGCCAAGGGCATCCGGGGCCCGATCCGCGTGGTGCGCACCATGCCCGGTGAATCGGTCGGCGAAGCAAGGCGCAGGAGCGGGACCCGGCCCAACAGCGAGATCGCAGACTCTCCCTTCGCGAACTCACTGGTCCTCGCGGTCAGTCCCGTCAGGCACGGCTTCATGATCCCGGTCGACCCCGACGGAGACACCACCGAGATCTGGGTCAGCGGAACCACGTTGGCGAACTTCCTCGCCGATTCCGAACGGGTCCAGGAAGCCATTCGGCTCCGGGGATTCGATTCGCTGTTGCTGCCGGTGCACGGTGCCTCGCAAGCAAGCGGCGTCAGGGCTCTGGCCGCTCGCTTGCACTGGCGTGGACTTCCGTTGCGGGTGTTCACCGCGGACACCGAGATGGGGCTGGCGTCTGGTGGACGCATCGGGGCCAGGGACAACGGAAATTGGCTGGGCTACTACAACCAGACGGTTCCGTCCTACACCGGCTCGGAGCAAGAAGTCCTGTCCTACTTCTGGGCGGAAGGCAGTTTCGCCACCGACGAACTGCGCGACGAGATTCGCCGGCGTGAAGCGGGCCACTCGGAGCCGCGCCCACGCCCGGACGCACCCGGTGCGCGACCGACCGCGTCTGGCTCGCGGCCGAGCACATCCGGTGCGCGACCGGCTCCGGAGAGCTCGCCGATGGACCCCTACAAGGTGCTGGATGTCGATCGTGATTGGCCGTTCCACCGGATTGAGCGGGCGGTCGACCGGCTGCGAATCGCGGATCTCTCGGACGCTAAACGGCAGCGGATCGAAGAGGCGTTCGCCAAGCTGACCGAGGAGTTCTACGGCGGCCGGAGCGAGGAGTCCTCCGGCGCGCAGCCGCGTCCCGAGTCGACCTCCCGGCCCACCGGTCAGCCGCCGAAGCCAGAACGGAAGTCGGAATCGAAGTCCAAGCCGAAGCCGAAGCCCTCCGGGCGGCCGGGACAGAAAGCGCCTCGCCCCGAGGCGGGGACGTCGCGGCCCGGCCCGGCCGGGTCGAGTTCTGAGCCGAAGCCATCGGGTCCGAGCGAGCAGGCCGGGTCTCGCCCGGGTGCGGAGTCGTCGGCTCAGCAGGCGGCGCCGGGAACCGGTCAGCAACCGGGACAGCAGGCCGGGCCGACGCAGTCGTTCGCGGTTCCGACGAAGTACTACGACGTGCTGGGTGTCGCTCAGGATGCGCAAGACACCGAGATCAAGAAGGCACACCGGAAGCTGGTCCTGGCGTGGCATCCGGACAAGAACAAGGCCGATAAGGCCCAAGCGAACTTCCAGATGGTCCAACAAGCCTACGAGGTCTTGTCAGATCCACAACAGCGGCAGAGGTACGACGACAAGCTCAAACTGGACGAGCTGCGGGCGAAGTACCAGCGGACGCGCCCGCAGTCGAATCCGTGGAGTTTCCCGGCGCCGGGGCCGAGCGATGGGGGTGTCCCGCGCCGCCCCACCGCCCCGGGGAGAAGCGGGGACTATCGCAGCGACGGCACGTCCCGCCGTCGCCGGCAAAGCCAGGGACCGAGTTGGTTCGGTTTCGGTGGTGCGTCGTCGGCGTCGGTGGGTGCGGCGTCGGTGCGGCCGGGTGTGGTGTCGGCGGAGTCGTTCGAGGGTGATCCGGCCGGCGAGGCAGCGTATGTGCGTGAGAATTTCGACGGTATGGAGGGGATCAACCGGGACAAGTATGTCGCGGGTGTTCCTGGGCATCGGACGAATTGCCAGCCGTCGTCGATTCAGGCGTTGAACCGGGAGATGCATCCGGGTCGGGCGAAGGAGTTCGTGGCCGGTCCGAGTGGTGTGGTGCATCGGGATGAGGTGCCGAAGACGGGTCTGCCGCCGATGGTGAAGCAGGACCGGGGTTATGACGATGTGACGGATTTCGTGGCGGGTAAGGACACCGATGGCGCGTATGGCTTGGTGTATGCGGAATTCGGCGATCGTGGTGGCCATTTCTTCACTGTGCACAAGCGCGGTGGGGATGTGGGGTTCTACGACGGGGAGTCGCATTCGCTTGTGCGGTTGGGTTCTCCGGTGGAGGTGTGGTTCTCGCCGGTGACCTCGAACGCGGTCCTGACGCCGGTGTACACACCGGTCCGTCTCGACGATGGACGCACGATCCCGCTGAGCGTGCACAGCCGCGACCTGGACCTGGACGCCTACGGGAACCCGGTGAATGAAAGCCGCTGGATGGTGCCCGATGGAGCGGAAGTCGAGCGGCTCGCCGAGGCGCGCAACCCCAACTCGCCGAACTACCGGCCGGGCTGGGACGAGCTGAGCCCGGCGCAGTCGTGGGCCCTGATGGCTGCGGAGCTGCGTGGCGAGCAGTTCAACCAGCGCGATCTCAACGAGGCCACCAACCGGATCCGCATGCTCAACAACTACGGCGCGAAATACCCGACCAGCAAGGCCGAACGAGCCGAGATCGCCGCCGCTGCGCACGAGAAGCTCAAGTCCTGGCCCATCGTCACGAACCTGTTCCCGAACCGGATGGTGCCAGACGGCAACGGCGGGCACGCCCCGCTGATGCGATTGCTCTCCGAAGGGCAGTCGATCCGGAACCTGTGGGAGACGGGTGTTTCGCAGGGATCCACCGACGTCAGCCGGCGTGCCAATGCGGAATGGCTGTTCGGCTATTCCTCGTCCTTCCAACGCGGCGACGGCACGACGGTCGCGGACCCGGCCGAGATGCCGCGCTACAGCGCGGTGATCCCGCCGCGCCGGACCGAGGGCTCTTCCATCCAGTACGGCACCGTCGTGTTGCACTGGAACAACGATGTCCGTGCCCGCAGCACGTTCACGCCCGGCGACTCGGTGGGCGCGGACGAGGACACGAACGCGGTCACCTACACCGACAACGAGCACCTGTACCCGTTGCTCGCCTACGGCGACGTGGAGCTGTTCCGGCACCTCGTGGCCGGAGCCACCGATTATTCCTACGACCCCAAGCTGAAGGACGCCCCGGGGCCGAGCACGCACAATTTCCTGGAAGCGCAGATCCACGGCCCGCTTTCCCTTTCCGTAGTGGACAAGGTGATGGTCAACTGGGGGCAGGTCGGGATCAGCGACGAGGACCAGCCCGTCTTGACCAGAGCCGGGGCCGAGCAGCTGGTCGCCGACCTGCGCTCCGCCCACCCGGACCTGAACGTCGAGCTGGGCAAGGAGATCGGGGAGCCCGGTCGCGCCGACCGGGCGGAGCAGAACCGGGTGCGCGACCTGTACGGCCTGGACGCAGGCAGGCATCTGGACGAGCAGGACCTGGCGGTGGCACGCGAGCTGGACCGGCTGGCGGGCGGTGGCCCGTTCGCCGGACACGCCAGCCGCCAGGACGTGATCCGGTTGTTGACAGGCGACGATGGCTCGCGCCCGGGCGAGGAGGCCCGGATGCTGCGCGACCTCTTCGACACCGCCAGGCAGGATGGCGTCGACTCGCTGGAGCTGGCCGGCCGCACCGACGCCGAGCGTTCGGATGTGTCGGGTGAAGACGGCATCGATGATTCCTGGACCGGCGGGGCCGGGGAGGAGTTCTCCCGCCCGGAGGGTGAGGAGCCGGAGGAGGCGGGCGACACCGTTTCCGGCGCCCGCAACGACGCGCAGGACCCGGATTCTGCCGGCAACGGGCGTACCACCACCGAACCCGCTCCGCGCGGCTGGCGGCGGCTCCTGCCGCGCTACCTGCGCCGCAACCGGGGTCTCGGTGCGGGCACGCAGCTCACCCGCGTCGAAGGCGCCGACCGGGTGGTCACCGCCGCCAAGGGCTTGGTGACCGGCGAGCCGACCGCTCAGGAGACCGAGGACCTGCGAGCGGCCGTGGAGAACGAGCTCGATTCGTTCCTGGGCGACGGCCGGGAAATGGTCCTGGGCGGGGAACGCGTGCTGGTCCGAGCCGAAGTGGACTTCTCGCGCGTCGAGCCGATCGACGCGCACGCGGGGACGAGTTCGGCGAGCGTCGAGCAGACGCGGGCCTCCACCGTCGGAACCTCGGCCAGCCGCACGCCGATGTCGCGGTGGTTCTACTTCGTCCCGATGGTCCCGGGCCTGTTCCTCACCGGCAGCGCCAACGCGCCGACGGCCGCGGCAACCTCCCTCGGCTTCTCGCAGCAGCACTCGCAGCGCGTGCGGACCCGCGTCTTGCTCCCGGAGAAGTCGACGAGCGGGACCGGATTCCAGGGGATGCGCGCGGTGCGCGCCCCGGTGATGTTCACCCTCGACCGGCTTGGCAGCGACGGGAAACCGGCCCTGCCCAAGGCCTGGGTCGGTCCGGCCGTGGGCCGCGACGACACCCCGGTGTCGGTCGAGCTGAGCGTGCCCATCGGGCTCGACAGCGACGGGACCGAGATCCCGTCACCGCCCGTGGAGCTGCCCGCCTCGGTGATCGAGGAAGCCGACGTCCAGCGCAGGGACGTGTTCGACCGGGTCCACCAGTATGTCGGCCCGCTGAGCAAGAACGGCCAGCGGACCCTCCGGAAGTTCGTCGGCTCCCGCAACATCGAGGAGCGCCTGCCGGAGATGGCGGTGACCCCCGACCAGGCCGAGCGCGGTGACGGCTGGGTGTCCTCGCAAGCGTTGCTGCCGAAGGGAAGTCCGCTCAAGCGGCTGCTGCGCACCAAGGGCCGGCGGGTGCAGATGCGCGTCGTCGCCCGGCGCGTCTACTTCGACCAGGACATCGACGGCGCGCAGTTCGAGGAGACCACCTCGGAGACCCCCGCCGCCGAGGGCTCCTACGAGGCGAGGCACGAGGCGAGCTTCGCGATCTCGGGTGGTCCCGGCTACGACGTGGGCATGATGTCGGTCGGCGGCGGTGTCCACCTGGGCGGGGCGTTGGGCAACAGCCATGCGCAGAGCCAGAGCCGCGCGGCGGGTGCCGAGACCACCCGTTCCTACACCGGTTCGCTGACCCGCTACTACACCCGCTACGACCTGGAGGTCCGCAAGCCCGGCCACGCTCCGATCACGTTCGCCGGAGCCGTCAACGCCCGCCACTGGGCGAAGCAGGCGGACGCGCAGCGCGCCGGCATCAGCGCCGCCGCGGTCGGGAAGGCGCCCGGACGCCAGGAACTGACCGACACCGCGGCCCGCGCCGCATTGCAGCTCGACGAGGCCAGCGGACTGCTGAGCAAGATCATGCGGGACTCCACGGCCGAACTGCCCGGACATCACCGGTGGAAGTGGCGGGACACCAAGTTCGTCACCGAGTTCGACGACCCCGCCCTGGCCGACGGCATCTCCCCGAAGCAGGAGCGGAAGCTGGCCAGGAGCGAGGAGATCCGCGGCGAGATCACCGCCGAGCAACTGGCCCGCCACGCACCGGACATCCTGGCCGACCGCCGCCCCCTGGTGCTGGACCTCGAACCGGAACCCGGGCGAGGCCACGACTACCACGCCTCGCTCAAGCTGCACGCGAGCCTGGAAGGCGACCTGGTCGACCTCGGCCCCGCCGACGGTCCCACCACGGCCGAGGAGCTCTCGGAGGTGACCAGCGGCCGCTACGCACAAGGCCGGAACTGGCTGCTCGCCGGCGGCTTCATCGCCCGCGTGTACATGTCGCTGCTGAGCTCGGAGATGCTGACCGTCACCCAACGGATCTCCTTCAACCGGTCGAAGAAGTCCGGAACGGCGCAGGAGACCGGGCTTTCCAGCGGCGGCGTGCGCGGCGCGGAACTCGACGAGTCCGGCAAGGTGCGGCCCGAACCGTTGCGGCGGTACCGGGCGCGGGTGAAGCTCAGCGTTTCCGGAAACCACTGGTCCCGGCACAACGAGCTGGTTCGCGGCATCTCGCTCGGCCTTCCCGGGAAGAAAACCCCGCAGCTGCAAGCGCTGACGATCGTGGATCACTCGGCCGCCTCGCAGGGCCGCGAGCCAGGCACGGTCACCGTCGACGTGGTGCTCGAACTCCCCGCCTCCTACGGCGCTCTGAGCGCCGACGTGGCACCGGTCAACCGCACGCGGCTCGACGACGTCTCGATCGACTGGAGCAAGGAGCTCGGCCGCGGCGCGTCCCGCAAGCTCGACGGCGTGCGGATCGTGTCCTTCAAGGGCCTGGAGCACGTGCGCGACAACCTGCGTTCGCTGCTGGTGCGGGCTTCGAACGACCCGATCTACCAGTTCGAGGACGGCAACAACTCCGGCCTGCTCGACCGGACGTTCTCGGTCAAGGCGCTGCGCGGCGACTGGCGGGCCTTCAACCGCAAGTTCCGGTTGGACGGATTGGGCTGGAACCGCAGGCGGACGACCGCCGCGGCCAAGGTCGCGGTGTCCTTCGCGCTGCGCGACCCGGTGGTGCTCGAAACCGTCTGGGAGCAGCCGGGCCGGTCGGCGATCGGCGGCAGCACCACCAGCAGCGAACGAGGCGGCACCTGGACCACGAGCACCAAGATCGAAGGCTTCCTCGGCCCGTCCAGCGAGACCTCGAACCACACCCCCGGCACGATCACCGGCGGCATGGGCCTGATCCTGAGCGAGCTGAACCCGTGGATGGCCAGCTTCAGCGGCGAGAAAGGCCATCGCACCAACGTTTCCCACGGGCGCTCGGTGACCGGGGAACCCCGCCGCATGCACCGGATCACCGCCACCGTGGAGTCCACGATGGCGGTCGAGACGGTGGACTGGAGCAACCTGGACCGCTGGAAGCTGTTCAGGCCGAAGGTCGGCGAGGTCGCCGCGAGCTCGGCCATGTCCGTCGCGCTGGCGCCGATCATGGCGCTGTTCAAGCCGAAGACGGGCCGGGCCGCCGAGCGCTTCGAGCAGCCGGGTGCCGCGGAGGTCTGGGTCACCGACGAGCAGCTGCACGAGATCCGGATCAGGCAGGCCGAGGAGGACGCGCGGCGCGCCGCCGAGACGTCTGCGCAGGAACCGCCGGCGATCCCGGAACAGGATGTGCCAACCGATGCCAGCGACCTCAGCCCCGTGCCGGAGGGGCATCACGTCGGCGCCCCGAAGTGGGCCGACGGCGTCACCGAGCCGATCGACCTCTACGACGAAACCATCGATGTGCTGCGCGACGGCCTGGCGCGGCGCCTCGGCCAGGAGCGGGCCGACCGGCTGCTGCCTCCGTCGTCGCTGCAGACCGAACACGACAACTCCGGCGAGGTCGAGCGGTACCTGTCGCAGTTCCAGGCATCCCTGGGCGATCTCGCCAACGGTGGCACCGGCACCCCGCTGCGGTTGCAGGACCGGTTCACAGGTGAGACCTACGACCTGCGGGTGGACGCCGAGCTGCTGACCACGCCGACGCCGACCGGCATCAAGCACGGCGGGCTGACCAGGACCACCAGGGCGACGTTCCAGGAGAGCTCCAGCCGCAAGTTCACCAGGGTGCTGGCCGAGATCTTCACCGTCATGCTGCCCGCCGGGATGTTCCAGAACGACTCCGCCGTGGCGGATGCCGCGGCGAAACCCGGCGACCACGGCGCGACGTACGCGAACCTCGGATTCGGGCTCGGGCACGCGTTCGAATGGCTCAAGCAGGTCCGGGAGACCCGAAACGTGCGCACGACCGAGCACGTCCACACCGAGACGGTGGAGGGCGCGCTGGCCGAGCACCGCGCGGATGTGGTGTTCGACGTGCGCATTGAGCGGCACGGCGAGCGCATCGCGGCGGCACCGGCCGTCCGCACCGTCACCGCGCACACCCCGGTCGAGGACACGGCGGTTTCCGATGCCGGGGAGAAATCACGCGGGGGCAACGTCGTCGTGCGCTCCGCCGAGGACGCGAACGAGCAGCGCCTCGCGGAGTGGCGCGCGGCCGACAACCCGGCGGCCCTGCCGGACGACCCGAACAAGTCCCGGGTGATGGACTTCACGGGCGACGTCGCCGACCTGGTCCGCGCGGCGGAGCAGGCCATCGAAGCGGCGGGCGGCAAGGTCGATTCGCACACCCGCCGGATGCTGCGCGCCGAACTCACCCCGAGCCGCGTGAGCGCGATCCAGGGCATGTACGGGACCGAGGCGGTGCCGCTGGAGCTGCCGCCGGGTCTCGGGCTGAAACTGGGCGTGCACCCGAAGCTGCCCGGTCATGGCGAGCTCAGGGGCGTCAGCGACCGCATCCGCATCGCCGGCGCCAAGACGCCGCACGGCACGTCGGAGACGGCAGTCGGCTCGGGCACCGCGAACATGCTGGCGGCGGTTCCGCTGCTCGCGGTGGGCGCGCCCCAGCACGCGGACTCGGCAAGCTATCCCGACCGGAAGACGTTCGGCGGGATGAGCGGCTGGGCGCTGATGATGGAGCCGCTCGGGGCGCACAAGGCCGAGCACGAGCACCAAGACGCCGACGAGACCGGCGGCGGCGAGCTGCCCAAGGCCGGCAAGAAGCCCGCCACGGACGGGATCACCAGCGCCTGGTCGCACGGCGCCGGTTTCCGGTTCGTCGTCGAGCCGACGTCCAGGGTCAGCTTGCGACGCACCGCCGTCGTGGACGTCGACTTCGCGCAGGGATACGAGGTCCGTCGTACGGACCGGAACGATCTGCTGCCCGAGCCGCTGGTCAGGGCGGCCAAGGAGTTCGCCGCGCGGGACGCGGAGTGGACGGCTGCCCGCGGCCGGTTGCGCGCCGCCGACCCGTTCGGTCTGGATGATCCGGACGGTGACCTGGGCGCCCAGGTGGACGCCGAGTTCGCTTTCCGGAACGCCGCCGAAGCCGAGCAGGCCGCCGCGGCGGCGTTCTGGCGGGCGAAGCAGGTCTACGAGCAGGAATTGGCGCACGCCCGGCAGGACCCGGGCCTCGGCGGCGTGGAACCCGACGCGCGCGTGGTGTTCCCCGCCGGCGCGGACCGGCTTCCGTTGGGGGAGCGCGGCAAGCTGTACCCGCTGGTGCGGCAGGTGTTGGCCGCACACGAGTCCGGTGCGCGACCGACCGTGCGGTACCGGGTGCACGGTGACGTCGATTCGTCGCGTGCGGCCGACGATTTCTCCGCCTCCGCGAAGGAATTGGACCGCCTGCTCAAGCTGGCGCAGTCGGCGGCGCCGAGCGCCGATCGGCTGGGCCGCAGCGACCTCGGCTTCGACGTGGCACCGCACTTCGTGCGCTCCGAGGGGCCGACGGAGGTGGAGATCTGGCTCGAAACGCCGGACCGCGCCTCCGCCGGGGAGTTCCGGGATCGCTACCCGCAGTTGTGGGGGGTGAACGCGGAGAAGTACGCCCAGGGAGTGCCGGGGCACACGAAGAACTGCGGGCTGGCGTTGATCGCGGCCGCGCAGACCCGCTCCGGCGGGGTCATGGTCGCGGCCGACGCCGGCGGTCCGGTCACCGTGGCGTCGTTGCAGGAGGAGTTCGGCGGGCAGGCCGTCGTGGCGACCCGCGACCAGGTCGAGGCGCACATGGGCGCGCAGCCGGGTGCCTGGGGCGCGGTGTTCCTCCGCGGCCCGCGCGGCATGGTGCACGGCGTGCTCGCGGAGACCGGCGAGGACGGCCGCGTCAGGTACCCGGACGTGCATCAAGGCGAGATGGCCGAACCCGGACCGGACGACGTGGTGGGCTTCCTGCCGCTGACCGAGACCGGCGCGACGCCGTTGCCCGGCACGGAGCTGGACCCGAACCTCCTGGTCGGGATGCCGAACCGGGACTCCGGTGGTGATGGGCGCCATCCGCGTCGGACCGGTGGCGCTGCTCCGAGGTCGTTGCAGCGCGAGGATGCGGGCTTGGCGTCCGATCGCGGGGGCGAATCCACGGCACAGGATTCCGTGGTTCGGGGCAATCGGCGCCGGACAGCCGGCGCTGCTCCGAGGTCGTTGCAGCGCGAGGACGTGGGGCTGCCATCTGATCGTCCGGGCGAGTCCGCTGCAGGGGATTCCGGCCGCGGTGGTCCGTTGGTGCGGCGCTGGGACGAGGGCTTGGCGGGTCACGACTCGGCGCCGGTCGAGCGGGTCGCGGACCGGACCTTCGCCGAACCCTTCGCGGGCGTCCGCGACGGTATCGTCGACGGCGCCTTCGTCGGCGCCTTCACCGGCAAGATCTACGGCGTGGTCACGACCCGTGCGGAGGGCACCAGGTCCGTGCAGGGCAGCATCTCGGTCGACGACGCCATCATCCGCGGCACCATGATCGGTAGCTTCAAAGGCCTGACGGTCGGCACCGTCCACGGCACCATCCGCAACGACATCGCCCAACCCGCGTCGGGCGATCCCGATCCGGCGATCCGGTTCGGTTTCGACCAACAGGGTGCGCCCGTCGTCTTCGACGCCCGCGACGTCGACGCCGAGGTGATGCGCACCGACGAGGACGGGGCGCCCGTCGTCAACCTCAGGCCGCAGGAGTCCGATGCCGTGCGCCAATGGGCGGCCGGGTTCGGGCGCATGCACGACGTCCTGCGCTCTCTCCCGGGCGAGACCACGTTGCGCTCGTCCTCGGTGTTGTTCCGCCCCGGAAGCTTCGCCCAGGCACCCTGGCGCGATCCAGGCTGGTTCTTCGTCGAATCGGACGGCGATTACTTCTCCGTGCCACTGCGCCGCGGTGAACAGTCCGAAACCGTCGTCGTCGCGGGGGACGAACTCTGGCACGTCACCGAGAACCGGGGCTGGTTCGAGAGCCACGGTGACCCCGGGATCGTTCTGCTCCACGACCGCGACGAGAACTCCACAGGGCTCGGTCTCTTCGCCCGCACCGGTCACGAGAACGGTGGCGACGCCACCGTTTTCGGCCCACGGGGTCCGTACGGGATCCTTCCCGCGAACGGGGAGTCCCCGTCCGCGGTCCGCGTCGTCGACAACCAGGGCTGGGAAAGCCATCGCATCGGGGGACGGCGGATCCTCCACGAGGAAACCCGTTTCTCGGCGGAGGAAATCGCTCAGATCTCCGCGATCGAACGAGCACTGACCAGTGCGGAGCAGGCGGGGCCTGCACCGGGATCATCGCTCGCGCACCTGTTCCCCGGGACGCGGAGCGCGGACGGCGAGCTGCACAGCGGGCACCGGCTGGACGACGGCCGGCCGTTCGAGTTCCGCAGCCGCGATGTCCACCGCCTGCTCGTGGTGAACGCGCAGCGACAGGCACGGGTCCTCAGCTTCGGCACTCAGCCCACGTCGCACGAGGAGCTGAGCAGGTGGGCGGCAGGCATGGAGCGGGTGCAGCACGTGATGCGCACGATGCCCCACGAGACCGTCCCGCATGCGGCCCTCCACCCGGGGCGGACGAACGGGAACGTGCCGGCGCCCTGGACCGTTGATCCGGTCTGGCTCGCCATCGGCACCCATGGCGATCGCTTCCACCTCCAGGTGGAGCGAGGCCCAGATCTCGTCGACGGCGTCGTCTCCGGCGACACCTATTACCGGATCCTCCGCGAGCTGCCCGAATACCGGTTGCTGCGTGCCTACAACTCCAATTCGGACATCGCCCTGCTCGCCGACGATGTCGAGCAGGCCGCCACCGACCAACTCGCCGAAGCGGCTCAGCAGAACAACGATCCCGTCACCATCCACGTCGGAGGCGACACGACGCTGGCCGTTCCGCCGGACCGCTCGCCGAACCCCGGCCGGTCCGCGATCACGGTCAGCCGCAACGGCGGCTGGTTCAGCTACCGCCCGGACGGCACTCTCGTCGACCGCGCCTACACCCGGTTCACGACGGAGGAGATCCAGCAGCTCAGCACGTTGGCTTTGAACGACGTGGAGCCGCCTCCGCCTTACGTGGACCCACCCGCGTACGCCGGCATCGACCCCCGCCCGGTGGACCCACCCGCCTACGCTGAGGTTGCCGGGACGTGGCCGTCGCTGCCCCCGGGGTCGGTGATCACCGCCGCTTCCTTCCCCGACGAGGCGAGTGCCGCTGCGTACTTCCGGGATCGCTACCCGGCATTGCGAGGGGTGAACGAGAACGGCTACGCGCGGGGTGCGGACGGACGAACCCAGAACTGCGCGCTGGCGTTGATCGCGGCCAAGCTGACCCTCACCGGGGGCGAGACGGTCGTTACCGACCCGGGTGGCCCGATGAAGGTCAGCTCGTTGAAGGAAGCTCTCCGTGCCACTCCGGTGGAAGCGACGTACGAACAGGTCTTGACGCATACGCGCGACCAGCCGAAGGGCTCCTTCGGGGTCGTGGTCCTGAAGGGGAACCGGTTCGTGGCGCACGGCGTGCTGGTCGAGAGCCGCGGAAACGAAATCGTGGTGTTCGGGGATCCGCATCGCGAGACGATCGCGGACATCGACCCGAGCAAGGTCATCGGGTACATCCCGCTCGTCGACACCGGCACGGCGCCGGTGGACGGGGTTCCGCTGAACCCGAGGCTCTTGATCGGGGCGCCGGCCGGGAGTGGCAAGGGCGGTACCGGCCTTCGCGGCGTGCTCGGCCAGCTGGCCCGGCGGGTGCGCAAGGAACGGCGCGGCCGGGACAGCACGGCTGGCACCGGCGGTCGGCGGGCTCATGCCGAACCGGGCGGAGCCGATGTGCAGGCCGACGTCCGCGCCGCAGCGGATGCGGAGAACCAGATCGACTCCGCCGCGCTCACCGACCTGCTCGGCACCGAGAATTCCGGCCTGACGCAACAGGTTTCGGGATTGGCCGAGAAGCACCGCATGAATCGCGAGTGGGTGCTGGACGTGGTCGTCCGCGCTGTGCGTGCGCGGTTGCGCGCGGCCGAGTCATACGCTGTTCCTGCCGCCATGGCCGCCCTGTCCACGTGGGGTGTGACGAACACTGAGCAAATGACTGCTCTGGTCGAGGCCGCGGCCATCGCCGAGATCCGGGCGGCCGCCGACGCCGGCCACCCCTACAGCCGCTCGGATCTGGTCGCCAAGTTCGGCCCTAGCGGATGGGACGTTTCGGCCTGCATTTCCGCCGCGGTGGTCTTGGACGCGCGCGAGGCAGCGGCCTCTGGTCGGCCGCTCACTCCTGACGCGCTGGCCGGGAAACACCGGATCGACCAAGCCGAGGCGGAGAAGCTGATCGATGTCGCGGCGCTTGCGGACGTGCGCGAGGCGGTGGAAGGCGGCGGTTCCGTCAGCCTCGACGATCTGGCCACCAGGTACGGCAGGAGCCGCAAGTGGGCGCATGCGGTGATCAACGCGGAGCCGTCCTGGCGGGGGCCGCTCGAAGATTCGCGGTTCTCGCACGCGTTCCAGTTCCTGAAGGACGTCATCCCCGCTCCGGCAAGCTCGGACGAGGTGCGTGCGCGGGCGGAGGTGCGCGCGGCAGCAAAGGCCAGAGAGCCGTGGACCGCGGAAGCTCTGGTCGAGGAGTTCGGCAAGGCCCGAGAATGGGCTTTCGACCAGATCAACGCCGCCGCGCACGCGGATGTGATCGAGGCTTCGGGACGTGGGCAGCGGTACGACGCGAAGGCACTGGCCGAGAAGTACGGCATGAACACCCGCTGGGCGCATCGCCAGATCACCAACGCCCTTGCCATCGAGGAATTCGTGAAGGCAGACGCTGTTCGCGACGCCCGCACGGCCGCGGCCGCCGGTCGGCCCTACTCGGCGAAGGCACTGGCGGACCGGCGCGGGATCAGCGTCAAGAAGGCGGCCGATCAGATCGCCTACGCCGCGAGAAGCGAAACGATCGAGGCCTTGCGACGCCCTGCCGCGCCTTACCCGCCAGCGGAACTGGTCCAGAGGTATGGGATCGACGAGGAACATGCCCGGAATCTGATCGATGCCAGGCACCCTGGCGTGCCTTACCCGCCAGCGGAACTGGTCCAGAGGTATGGGATCGACGAGGAATCGGCCCGGAATGCGATCCGTGCCGCCGCACGTGCCAGGGTGGAGGACTACGCCGACAGCGGCATGCCCTGCTCCGCTCATGCGCTCGCCCGCAAATTCCGCATCAGCATCAGGGAGGCCGAGCACGAGATCAGGTCCGCTGCGGTGGCCTGGGCACGTGCGACGGTCGGCCCGCACAACCCGGACGTTTTGGCCAAGCGGTACGGCAAGAGTCGGCGGTGGGCGGTCGACCGGCTCGCCTCTCTCCTGCGCTCCGACGCGGAGAGCGGTCTGTTCACCACCGATGAGCTGGCCGAGTGGTACGGCATCAGCCGTGCGGCGGTCGAGTACCAGCGTGGCCCGGGGGCGGCTTTCGCGGATGCGCGCGAGGCGCACAACAGCGGCGCTACCGCCAGTGCCGTGGACCTGGCGGACAGGCACGGCATCAGCGTCGAGAAAGCCGAGTCCGAGGTCCGTGCGGCCGGCGTGGCCGACGTGCGCGCCGCGCGGGACTGGATCCTCTTCGAGGACGGCGTGTGGATAGGAACTGGTGGCGAGGTCGAGCAGGTCAGCATTGCGCCTGGTACTCGGTTGCGGCTCAGTTCCGTGATGAAGAAGTACGGCCTCACTCGCGAGCAGGCGATCTTCCCGGTAGCGGTCAACCTGGTTCTCAACATGTATGGGAACTTCCGGAAAGCCTCCTCCGATGCGGTCGCCGAAAAGCTTGAGATCAGTGCGCCGGAGGCCGAGGTCCTGATCAACACCGCCGCGGAGAACGAGGTCGCGGCGGGGATGCGGAGCCGTCACCCGATTCTCGCCGGTGCCCTCGCCGAGAGCTACGGCAGGAGTTTGGAGTGGGCCACCGCGCGGATCGAAACCGCGGTGGTCAACGAGCTGCGCCGCGAGGGCGCTAAGGTCCCGGTCAAGGTCCCGGAACCGGCCACGTACCTGAGCAGAGTGGCCCAGAGGTCCGGGGTGGTGGACACCCAGCGGACGCTGGATCTGGTCAATGCTGCGGCTCGGGCGGATGTGCGCGCTGCGGCGGATCGCGGGGCGCCGTACACGGCTGCGGAACTGGGCAGGAGGTACCGCCTGGTCGCCCAGTGGGCAGCCGATCGGATCGCGGAGGTCGTACAGGACGATGTGCGCGCTGCGGCGGATCGTGGCGAGCTCCGCACCATCGATGAACTCGCCAGGAAGTACGGCATCGATCAGGAGGCGGCCGCGGAGGCTGTGGTGGCGGCCGTCTTCGCCGATGCACACGCGGCCCGCGAGCGCGGTGAGCCGGGTGAGGTCGAGGCGTTCGCCAGGCGGTACGGCATCAGCCCCGAGACGGTGGAACGCCACATCGATGGCAGCATGCGGGCCGATGTGCGCGCGGCTGCGGAACGCCGTGCGCCTTACACCGATGAGACATTGGCGGCGAAGTACGGTGTGAGCCATCAGCGGGTCATCGCGCAGATCGAGGCCGTCGCGCTCGAACACGTGGCAGATCTTGCGGCGACCGAGCTGCCTCCGGACATAGCGCAGCTGACCGAGAGGTTCGGGCAGACCCGTGAATGGGCCAAGCGCATCAGGCGCGATGCCGCGCTGGCCGGTGTTCGGGCGGCGGCGGATCGCGGCGTGCCGCTCAAGACCGATGACGTCGAGCAACGGTACGGGATCAACACGGACGACCTTCTGGACCTGATCGGTGAGGTCGCACAGGCCGATGTACGCGCGGCGGCGGCTGGCGGCAAGCCGTACTCCCGCAAGGAAGTGGTTGAGAGGTTTCGGCCTTTCCCCGCGCAGGAGGGCAACCATGAGCCCGACCACTCCAACTACCGGTGGGCACGCGGTGTGATCGCCGGGGCCGCGCGCGCCGATGTGCGTGCGGCGGCGGATAGCGGCAAGCCGCTTTCCCCGGGGGAACTCGCCAAGCGGTACGGCATCGGCCGTCGGGCGGCCGTGCACGAGATCTCCGAGGCTGCTCTCGCCTATGCGCGCGAGACCCGGAACGCGGGGGACCCCTGCACCGCGGAGGAACTCGTCGCGCTGTTCGGCATCACGCGCCAGCAGGCCGAAGCCCACGTCAGCTACGCCCGTCACGTGCAGGCGGATACCGATACGGAGTCCGAGGACGACGCGGACGGCGACGTGCAGGCAGAACCGTGGTTCGGTCCAGGGTTCATCGCACAGCCAGGTCCGGAGTCCGGTCCAGGGTTCATTGCTGACGTGCCGTCCGATTCGGAGTCCGATGACGGCTCGGACTGGTTGGATTCCCCGGACTTTGTGCTCACTGCCGACAGCTTCCCCGACGAGGAGAGTGCTGCCGCGTTCTACCGGGATCGCTTGCCGCTGTTGCGGGGGGTGAACGGGGGTGGTCCCGCTCAGGGTGGGTCCGGGCGAAGCCAGAATTGCGCGCTGGCGTTGATCGCGGCCGAGCGGAGGCTTACCACCGGGGATGTCACGGTCGTCGCCGCTGAGGGTGGCCCGATGAACATCAGGGAGTTGGAGGCCAGCCTCGGGCCCGATGTCCAAGCGGTGGAAGCGACGTACGGTGAGGTCCTGAGCCACACGAACATGCAGCCGCCCGGCTCTTTCGGAGCCGTGATCCTGCAGGAGCGCGCGGACACCGACCTGGTGCACGCCGTGCTGGTGAAGAAGGACGAGGACGACCGAATCCTCTTCGCGGATCAGCATGGCGAGACGATGGCGAACGTCGAGCCGAGCAAGGTCGTCGGGTACATCCCGCTTGTCAAGACCGGCACGGCGGTGATGGAAGACCAGGTCCGGTTGGACCGGAATTTCCGGGTCGGAGCACCGGCCGGGGGAGTCGATCCTCGAACCTTGTCCAAGCAGTCGTCGTCCGGGCGCTCGGCGAATCCCGCTCGGACCGTCCCGGTGCGGACGGGTTTCCTGAATCCCGATGCCAAGGTGCGGGTGCGGGACAGGAGCACGGGCCAGGAGATCAAGCTCCCGATGGGCGCCCTCGCGTACCACCGGATGCGGGGTACCGGCCACGGCGTGTCGTTCACGCGCGAGAACAAGTACGACTTGAGCGGCGACCACCTCCGGACCATCAAGACGATGCCCGGGGAAGCACCAGCCGAAGCGGCACAACACCCCAATCGTCCCGGAACCACGACCGAACAGAACACCTTCCACGTCGATATCGATCACGACGTGAAGAGCTACGTCATGAGGTTGCAGGACGGTCGTTCGGTGAACGTCGACGACAAGGCCCTCGGTGCCATCCTGATGAACCTCCGAGCTGTCCAAGACCTCATGGCCAGCGATCCGGGCCTCAAGATCCGGTTGCTGACATCGGACAACTTGGATCTGGGGAGCACTGCCAAGAAGCTGGCGAAATCCGGGTTCACCGGCGCGGTCGAAGGAACCCACGGCAAGGTGTCCCAGCTCCCGGACGGCCGCTTCGGCGTCTCCGACAACAAGGGCTGGATCGAGTACCGCAACGGCGAGAAGCGCCGAGTCGGCAAGTACTCGCCGGAAAACATCGCCAACATCAGGTTCTTCGAGCAGTTCCTCCCGGACGCCTCGTACATCCTGGACGCCGACGAGCCACTCGTCGGAAGAAGGTCTTCGGATGGCAAGGAGTTCACCTTCTACGCGCACGAGGTGGTGGCCAGCAAGCTCACCAGCGACAGCACCGGGTGGGAACGCGTCAACGGCCTGACGCTGTCCCCTCCCGAAGAGCGGCACAACGACGAGGAGCTCGCCGGTGAGCTCGACCGCATGCCTTCCGTGGCGCGAACCAGGTCGAACGAAGACAATGTGGGAGTTTTCGTCCGCAACGATGGAAGCCTCAACGATCTGTACAGCAGCGATCCGTTGAAGCGGCTGGCGCCCAGTCCGTTCGCGCCGGCCACTACCACTCTCACCCACCCCGACACCGGTGCTCCGGTCCAGGTGAAGGTGGGCCCGAACCTCCTCACCGGCCACGGCCGCGCGGATTACGCCGAGCTCTTCGTCAGCCGCGACGGCGAGTACATCGAGCTGGAGGTGTCCGGGTCCACCCTGACCAAGGTGCAGGTCCAGCAGGAAGAGTTCCACCGCATGCACGCGGCGAACCCGAACGGCCGCATGCTGTTCATGTTCTGCCACGCCGCCGAGGGCACGGAGACCGGTTTCGCGAACCGCCAACCCGAGCAAGCCGCGAGGTTGTTCCTGGACTCGGTGGCAACAGCTCGCGAGCTGGGCTTCAAGAACATCTTCGACGCCGGCCGGGATGTCGTATTCACCAACAATCCGGTCACCGCCTCGAACAACGCGGGCTGGGCCAGCAGCTACCTCGCCAAGGACGGCCGCGACTTCATCAAGGTGCACACGAGAACCCAGTACAGCGCAACAGAACTCAGCAGCCTTCCCGAGTACACGCCGATCTCGAACACCGGATCCAGCTCCACGCGGCGGCGCGGCGGCGCCCCGCCGGAAGGCTTCGACCCGAGCCTCTACCGGCGCGGCCCGGCGAATCCCCACCGGACCGTGTCGGTGCAGGCCGATTTCCTGAACCCCGATCTCACGGTGGCGGCATACCGCGGAAACCAGAAGGTCCGGATCGGGATGGCCGACCTCGCGTACCACCGGATGCGCGGGGACGGGGTCGGCATAGCGTTCACCCGCGACAACAGGTACGTCCTGAGCGGCGACTACCTCCACACCATCAAGACGATGCCCGGCGAAACACCCGCCAGTGCCGCACAGCACCCCAACCGACCCGGAGTCGATGTCGGGGAATCCAGGAACGTCCTCCACGTCGACTACGACATCGACAGCTCTGATCGGTTCCTCGACATCCCGTTGCGAGACGGTCGTTCGGTGAACATCGACGGCACGGCCCTCGGCAAGATCCTGATGAACCTCAGAGGGATCGGAGATCTCGGCATCAACGATCCTGACCTCAAGGTCCGGTTGCTGACTCCGCACAGCAGGCAACTGGAGCGCGTTGTCCAGCAGATGGCGAAGTCGGGCTTCAGAGACGTGGTCGAAGGACCCCAGGGCGAGGTGTCCCAGCTTCCGGACGGCCGCTTCGGCGTTTCTGGCAACAGGGGCTGGATCGAGGACCCCTCCAAGCTCTCGCACCAGGTCACCGGCAAGTACTCGCCGGGCAACATCGCCAACATCAAGTTCTTCGAGCACTTCCTCCCGGACGCCTCGCACATCCTGGACGCCGACGAGCCATTGGTCGGAACCCTGGATGGGTCGGAGTTCGAGTTCTACGCACATGAAGTGGAGGCCTACGAGCTCACCAGCAGCAGCACCGGATGGGAGCGGGTCAACGGCCTGACGCTGGTCCCCGAAATGCGGCAGGTCGACCAGCTTTCCGCCGCCAGGCTCGACTACGCGTACCACGTGTTGCGAACCAGGCCGAACGAGAACAATTTGGATGCTTTCGGAGGCACCGACAGGAACTTCAGCCGGCTGTACGCACACGATCCGTTGAAGCGGCTGGCGATCAGTCCGTTCGTACCCGTCCTCACCACTCTCACCCATCCGGATACAGGTGCTCGGGTCCAGGCGACAGCAGGTCCGAACCTCTTCACCGCACACGGCTATAAGAAGAAAGCCGAGCTCAAGATCAACCGCGGCGGCAGGACCTACAAATTGCTCGTGTCCGGGGCGACCTTGACCAAGATGCAGTTCCAGCGCGAAGAATTCCACCGCATGCATGCGGCGAACCCGAACGGCAGAATGCTGTTCATGTTCTGCGACGCCGCCAAGGACACGCAGTCCGGCTTCGCCGACGGCCAACCAGACGAAGCCGCGACGCTGCTGCGGGACTCGGTGGCGACCGCCCGCGAACTCGGCTTCGAAAACCCCTTCATAGCCGGCCGTGACCTGGTCATGGTGGCCCAGATTCCGCTCGCCTTGAACAACGCGGGCTGGGTCACCAGCTACCTCCGAGGCGGCCGTGAACACATCGAGGTCCACGAGGAAACCCGTTACAGCGCAGAAGAACTAGCGAGGATCCCCAAGTTCGTACCGAAACCGAATTCCGGCCCCAGCAGCACAGCCCGGGGCGGGTCCGTACCGGTGTCATGGGATTTCGTGGACCCCGATGTCACGGTGCAGGCATGGGATGACACGGGCCGGAAGACCAGAGTCCGGTTGGCCGACCTCGAGATCCACCAGATGCGGGGGTACGGACTCGGTGTCTCGTTCACGCGCGACAACAAGCTCAATGTGGGCGATAGCGATGACCAAACCGTTCCGACGATGCCCGGTGAAACGGCTGCCGAGGCCGCAAAGCACCCCAACCGACCCAAAATAGCGCCCGGACGAGCCAAGAACATCTTCAATATCGATATCGAAATCGACGGAGGGAAGTACGGCACGCCGTTGCGGGACGGCAGTGACGTTAGCGTCGACGACGAAGGCATCGCGACCATCCTGATGAATTCCAAGGACATCCGGTCCTTCGCCTATCTCGGTGGGAATCTCAAAGTCCGGATGTGGACCTCGCGCAACGTGCTGTTGGAGCGCACCATCGGGAAGTTGGCGGGACTGGGCTTCAAGAACTCGCTCGAAGGAACCCTGGGCGAGGTGTCCCAGTTGCCGGACGGCCGCTTCGGCGTGTCCGACAACCAGGGCTGGACCGAATACGATCACGGCGGAAACAAGCAGGTCCACAACAGGTACTCGCCGGGCAACATCGCCAACATCGAGTTCTTCGAGCGCTTCCTCTCGAAAGCCTCCTACATTCCGGACGCCGACCAGCCGTTGACCGGAATCGACCTGAACAGCGGCGCGGAGATCAAGTTCTACGCGCACGAGGTGCAGGTGGACGAGTTGACCGCCAAGCGCACGGGATGGAAACGGGTCAACGGCCTGACGTTGGCCAACGAAAACCTGGCCAGCGACCAGGAGTTCGCCGACGAGCTCGACATCACGAAAACCGTGGTGCGGACCAGGCCGAACGAGAGCGGCGAGCAAGCGTACGCCGACAGCGGAAAGAACTTCGACAAGCTGCACGGCAAGGATCCGTTGAAACGGCTCGCGCCCAGTCCGTTCGCGCCGGTCACCACCACTCTCACCCACCCCGACACGGGCGCTCAGGTCCAGGTGAAGGCGGGCCCGAACCTCTTCGTCGGACACGGCCACAAGGAGTACGCCGAGCTCCTCATCACCCGCGGCGGCAGGACCATCAAGCTGGGGGTGTCCGGGGCAACGCTGACCAAGGTGCAGTTCCAGCGGGAAGAGTTCCACCGCATGCACGCGGCGAACCCGAGCGGTCGCATGCTGTTCATGTTCTGCCACGCCGCTGGGGGCACGGAGACCGGCTTCGCGAACCGCCAACCCGAGCAAGCCGCGACGCTGCTGCGGGACTCGGTGGCAACAGCCCGCGAATTCGGCTTCGAGAACGTCTACTACGCCGGCCGGGATGACGTGGGGGTGGCTCAAATGGCCACCGTGTTCAACAACGCAGGTTGGGCCAGCAGTTACCTCAAGGACGGCCGCGAGTACATCGAGGTGCACGGGGAAACCCGGTACAGCGAGAGAGAACTCAAGAAGCTCCCCAAGCTCAAGCCACGCCTGCTCTCCCGTCTCATCGGCTTCACCAGGCACGGCTCCGCCGGCCGGAATGTCCCGATGCGATCCGATTTCCTGGAGCCCGATGTCACGGTGCGGGCGTGGGACGGTGACCGGGAGACCAGCGTCCGGATGACCGACCTCGCGTACGCGATGATGCGGGGAGACGGGTACGGGGTGTCGTTCACCCGTGCCAACAAGTACGACTTGACCGGCGGCTACCGCCGGACCATTGCGACGATGCCCGGCGAAACGCCGACCGAAGCGGCACGGCACCCCAAGCGGCCCGATCCGGCGACCGAGCAGACCGAAGACGTCTTCCACGTCGACATCGACAGCGCCGGGCCGAGGCGGAAGTACGCGATGCCGTTGCGGGATGGTCGTGACGTGCGCATCGGCAGCGATGGCCTCACCGCCATCCTGATGAACCTCGGGGCGTTCCGATATCTCGTCCGTGCCCCTGGCGTCAAGGTCCGGTTGCTGACCTCGCGCAACGCGGAGCTGAACGCCACTGCCAAGCAGCTGGCGGACTCGCGCTTCTTGGGCTCGGTCGAAGGAACCGAGGGCGAGGTGTCCCAGCTGCCGGACGGCCGCTTCGGCGCGTCCGACAACCAGGGCTGGACCGAACACACCAATCGCTGGACGAGCCAGGTCAACAACAAGTACTCGCCTGGCAACATCGCCAACATCGAGTTCTTCGAGCGCTTCCTCCCGAACGCCTCGTACATCCTGGACGCCGACGAACCATTGCACGGAATCGACCAGGCCAATGGCAAGGAGGTCGAGTTCTACGCACGCGAAGTGGAGGATTTCGAGCTCACCAGCGCCAGCACCGGATGGGAGCGGGTCAACGGCCTGGCGCTGGATCTCGGCCAGCAGCTGCCCGACAAGTTGTTCGCCAAGGAACTCGACAGCATGGGCTCCGTGGCGCGAACCAGGCCAATGGAAGACGGCCCGACGGCCCTCCGCCACGAAGACCTGCACCGCCGGGATCCGTTGAAGCGGCTGACACCCAGTCCGTTCCCGCCGGTCATCACCACGCTCACCCACCCCGACACGGGCGCTCAGGTCCGGGTGAAGGTGGGCCCGAACCTCTTCACCGGCCACGGCAACAAGAAGACCGCCGCGCTCCGCCTGAAACGCGGTATCAAGCTGTCGGTGTCCGGGGCGACCCTGACCAAGGCGCAGTTCCAGCGGGAAGGGTTCCACCGCATGCACGCGGCGAACCCGAAGGGCCGCCTGCTGTTCATGTTCTGCCGGGCCGCCGAGGGCACGGAGACCGGTTTCGCGGACCGCCAGCCCAAGCAAGCCGCGAGGCTGTTTCTGGACTCGGTGGCAACAGCTCGCGAGCTCGGCTTCGAGAACCCCTTCATCGCCGGCCGGGATGACGTGTTCACGACCAATCCGGTCACCGCCTCGAACAACGCGGGCTGGGTCAGCAGCTACCTCAAGGACGGCCGCGAGTACATCGAGGTGCACGAGGGAACCCGTTACAGCGCGAAAGAACTCAAGAAGATCCCCAAGCTCAAACCACGCTAGCCTTCCCGCCTCACCGGCGTTACCAGGCACAGCGCATGCAGGAAGGAATCACCAGTGACCAGTGACCACCCCACTCCGGAGGAGGGCGAAGCTCCCGCTGGTCCCAGCGAGGAAACACCCGCTGGTTCCGACCAGGAGGCGTGGGCCCTCGTGATCGACCCGGCCTGGCAGCCCGAGTCCGAGGAGGAAGAGCCGCCGAACGAGGCCGTCCTCGGTTCCTGGCACATCGGAGCCGACGGCACCATCAGCACGTTCCAGGCCAACCCGGACTACCAGCCCTCCCGCGAGGATTCCGCCACCGACCCGGTGGACGCGGTGCTGCAACTGGTAGTACGCGGCGACTACCGCAGGGAGGCGCTGCTGGAGGCCATGCGTGATGCACTGCTGCTGATCGCGCTGGACGACGATGGCAACGCCGTCGTCACACTCTCCCCGGACGAGGTGCCGTCAGTGCTGGTCGCCACTTCGCCGGTGCACGCCCGCCGGGTCGACGTGCCGACCTGGCAGGAGATCACGGCGAAGGCGCTGGCCGACTCACTGCCCGACGAGGGGGTCGACGTGCTGCTCAACCCGGGCGCGCCGACGTCCATGCGAGTGCTGGCGAGCTCGCTCAAACACGCGATGGCCGACGCCGGAACCGGCGATCCGGACGCGGGCGGAACCCCGCCCGAGCCGCCGGCGGAAAAGCGTTGAAGCCGACAGGAAGCAGCGAGGAGCCTTCGATGTCCGAGGACGAAACACCCGAAACCGCCCCGGTTGCCGAGAGCGAGCCCGTCGACCGGTGGATGTTGATCATCGACCCCGAGTGGGAGCCCGAGCCCGAGCAGCAACAGCCGCCGGAAACAGCGATCGTCGGTTCCTGGTACATGGACAGCGACGGCTCGCTGCGGGACTTCCGCCCGAACCGTGCCTACGAGCCGTCCAGCGAGGACTCGCCGACCGACCCGGTGGACGCCACGCTGCGGCTGGTGATGCGGGGAGAGCTGGCCGTTCCCGCACTGATGGCATCACTGCCCGGCTCGCATTTGGTCATCGGCCTGGACGAGGAGAACTCCCCGATCGTCACCCGCGCACCGGACGGCAAGCCGTCGGTGCTGGTGCTGACCGCCTTCGCGCACGCGCAGCGGTTGACCGTCCCGGCGTGGGCGGAGATCACCGCAGAGGAGCTCGCCGCCGCCCTGCCCGAAGAAGGCGTCGACGTGCTGCTCAACCCGGGCGCGCCCGCATCGACGCGCATCGGGGCGCAGGAGTTCCGTGATGCGGTGCGCGGTACGGGCGGCGACCGCCCGAACGCGGTCGGCGTCCCGGAGGAAGGCTTGCAGCCGGCCGGCGAGCCCGCGGGCGTCACGTTGCCGGGATGAGCCGCCGGCGCGGTGGTGGGGGATTTCCCGTGCACTGAGGTCAGCGCGCACTTCGGCAGCTGCGGTGGGCCACGCCGCAAGCGGCGTCCGCCGCATGTCGGTCGAGGGCGAAACCTGACCGCGGTCGCTGGCCATCGACGCGTTCAGGGCGGGCCGGCACCGGATCGACCGCCGGGTGGTGCCATCAGTTGGGCGAGGTGATCCGCGGTGCCAGCCGCCACACGATGGCGGCGGCCAGGGCGATGACGGCCATGGGGATGATCAGCACCGGACCGGTGGGGGCCGACAGAGTGCCCAGGCGATCGGCCAGGATCGCCGGGACGAGCAGCATCGTGTTGTTCACCGCGTGGACGAGGACGGCGACTTCGAGGCCACCGGTGCGCTGCACCACCACCGAGAGGGCCACCCCGCAGATGATGTAGTAGGCGAGTGTCCCGCCGTTCGCGGCGCCGTGGATCGCACCGAAAAGCACAGCAGTAATGGCAGTGGCGACGGTGAGCGCGGCGGCCGGGCTGCGGAAGCGCGCACCGATCGCGCGGGAGAGCAGGCCGCGGAAGAGGTACTCCTCACCTGCGGACTGCAGGGGCACGGTGATCATCGCGACGGCGGTGAGCGCGATCGTCGTCGCGGTCAGCCGGATCGGTCCGGTCGGCATGACGAGCTGCAGAACGACCATGTACGCGGCCCACAACGGGACGATGACGACAGCGGCACGCCCGAGAACCCGCCACCGGAAGCCACCTGCCAACGACGACAGCCATCGAGGCTTCTGCCGGTAGATCGACCACTGCAGCAACCCCGCCGTGGGGATCAGTGCGGCGAGCAGGAGGTTTCCGGCGATCCAGAACCCGACGGTGAAGGACGGCGCAGCCGGATCGAACGGTGTCACGCCGAGGAGGCGGTCGAGCGCGGTTCCGGCCGGCACGGCCGCGACGAAGAGCACGGCGAGCAGCGCGCCAAGGCCAGCCACCATCGCCAGGATCGTGCGCCACACCTGCCGCCGGTCCCGGTACGCCTGGACGTACGACAACGCCTGCGGGATCTTGCCGTCGCGGGCGGGCGGTGCGTGGTTCATGTCGTCTCCTCGGTCCGTGCTCACGTCATCGCGTGTGATGCCTGGACCGAGGAAAAACTACGACGTAGCGTCGGAGTCAAGATTGATTGAGCCTAATCATCCTGGTCGGCCCGCAGCCGCGGGTCGCAAAGCTGCACGTCGATGAGGTGTCGCATGCGCCGCAGGCGCATAGCCCACCTACGGCACTGGCAAAACCTCATTGGAACGGAGGGCCTTCCTTGAGGTCGCAGGAACTCGCGGATCTTGCCGGTGTGACCGTGCGGACACTGCGGCATTACCACCAGATCGGTCTGCTCTCCGAGCCGTCCAGGTCCTCGAACGGCTACCGGCGATACACCGCGGTTCACCTGGTACGGCTTCTGCGCATCCGGCATCTCGCCGAGCTCGGGGTGAGCCTCGCCGATGTGCCGGCCATGCTGGACGATGAGTCGACGGACACGAGCACGACGATTCTCGAGCGAGTCGAAGCCGGCATCGACTCGAAGATCGAGCGGTTGAAGGCGCAACGCGATCTAGTGCGCGCCCTGCGCGTGGAAGGGCGCAGCCCTGACATCCCGGCCGACGTCCACGGCGACCTCACCCGGCTGCACGACGTCGCCCGCCTCCCGCCCGATGCGACGAGACTGGACCTCGACGTCGCCACGCTGATGGGGCACCTGCTCGGCTCCGACGTCCGTGCGCGTCGCGAGGAGCTCGCGGCCGTGGGCGAGCACGCGCAGAGCACGGAGTTCCTGGATGCGCTCAGATGCCTGGCCGAAATGCCGCCGGACGCCACCGACGAGCGCAGGCAGCGCGTCGCGGACGAGTTGCGGACCCACGTGCAGGCCATCCGGTCCGGCACGAGCTCTTCGCTGCCTGCGAGAGCTGCCCCGCTCATCGGCCAGCTGCTGGAGCAGTACTTGAACGCCGCCCAGCTCGACACCTTCGTCCGCATCGCGCAGTAGCCGCCGTCGTCGGGTCGCTCATATCGCCCCGGCCGGCGGTAGCGCGAGGGCCGATGCCACCCTTGCCGAGATCGGCGAAGACCTCGCCGGGTTCGAGCCAAACGTCCACAATAGACCGGGGCTCGCGGAGGAGTCCTGTTTTTTCCGCAATTTCCATTGAGCGTTTTTCATCCTGGTCAGCCCGCAGTCGCGGGTCGCAAAGGTGTACGTCGATGGGCTGTCGCATGCGCCGCAGGCGCATAGCCCACCTATGACACTGGCACCGCCGCGGGTTCTCAGAGGTTTCCTGGCGAGGACGGCCCCTCCGCCGTGTATTGGACACATCAGGAGGGGCACCCACAGACCAGGAAGCCTCTGAGGTTCCGCTACCCGCACCGCCACGCAAAACGAGGTTGGAAAAACCTCAATGGAAATTGCGGGATGGGGAGGCCGAAGCGGGGTGTTACCGGTGTCCGGCGGAGCCGGGGGCGGACAGGGTCGGGATGTCCGGGTGGTCGAGCAGCGTCTCGACGACGGCGTCCACGGCCGTGCGCAGTCCCGCCTCCCGGCGCCGCACGATCGCGACGTTGCGGTGCACCGGCGTGCTGAGCTCGCGGGTGACGACCGAGGTGCCGGGCGGAACTGCCAGCGCCGGCAGCAGTGCCACCGACCGGCCGGACTCGACGTGCTGGAGCAGCAGCAGGCAATTGCTGAACCGGCAGGCCACCCGGGGTTCGAAGCCGGACTCGTGGCACAGCCGCTGGGTCAGCTCCGCCATGTACGAGCCTGGCCGGTCGCACGCCCAGGTCTCCTCCGCGCATGCGGCGAGGTCGATCACCCGGCGCCGCGCGAGCGGATGGTCCGGCGGCAGGACCAGGACCACCGGGTCGGTCCCCAGCGGGACGACTTCGAGGTCCCGGTCCCACGGGAACTTGACGTAGTCCGTGGTCGTCACGATCACGTCCACCTCGCCGGTGCGCAGCGCGGCCCCGCTCTCGTGGGGTTCGGACTCGATCAGCTCCACGTGCAGGTGCGGGTGGGAGTCCGCCAGGCGGGCCGCCGCCGGCACGGCGAGCGTGTAGATCGCGCTCTGGAACACCCCGAGCCGGACGGTGCCGATCGGCTCGTCGTTGAGGGCGCGCAGCTCGGCCTCCGCCTCGGCCATCTGGGCCAGGATCTCGCGGCCCCGGCGGGCGAGGGCGATCCCGGTCCGGGTCAGCCGCACCCGGCGCCCGGACCGCTCGATGAGCCGGCTGCGCGTTTCGGTTTCGAGCACGGCGAGTTGCTGGGACACCGTCGACGGGCTCATGTGCAGCGTTTCGGCCACCGCGCGGACGGTGCCGAGGCTGTCGAGCAGCCCGAGCAGGCGCAGGCGCCACGGGTTGAGCATGCCACCATTGTGCAGCTCCATCGAACAGCATCGTCGAAATCGTGTGATGGACGTGAAGCTACGTCCGTTCGTAGCGTCGGGGCCATGCTGGACGACATCGCGGGCACCGCACCCGAACGCCACCTGGTCCGCTACTCGGGGCGCGGCGCCTTCAGCCCCGGGATCATCGCCCGCGCCGAGGGGAGCTCGGTGTTCACCGAGGACGGGCGCGAGCTGCTCGACTTCACGTCGGGGCAGATGAGCGCGATCCTCGGCCACGCCCACCCGGAGATCGTCGCGACCGTTCGCGAGCAGGTCGCCCGGCTCGACCACCTCTACAGCGGGATGCTGAGCCGCCCGGTGCTCGACCTCGCCGAGCGGCTCGCGGGGACGTTGCCGGAGCCGCTGGACAAGGCGATGTTCCTGACCACCGGTGCCGAGGCGAACGAGGCCGCGCTGCGGATCGCCAAGCTCGTCACCGGCGGGCACGAGGTCGTTTCGTTTGCCCGGTCCTGGCACGGCATGACCCAGGCCGCGGCGAACGCCACCTACAGCGCCGGGCGGGTCGGGTACGGTCCGGCAGCTCCGGGGAACTTCGCCCTGCCGGTCCCCGACCGGTTCCGGCCGGGAATCGTCGACGCCGACGGGAACCTGGACTGGCGCCGGCAGCTCGACCTCGGCTTCGAGCTGATCGACGCCCAGTCGGTCGGCAGCCTCGCGGCCTGCCTGGTCGAGCCCGTGCTGAGCTCGGGCGGCGTCATCGACCTCCCGCCGGGCTACCTGGCGGCGCTGCGGGACAAGTGCCGCGAGCGGGGCATGCTGCTGATCCTGGACGAGGCCCAGACCGGGCTGTGCCGCACCGGTGACTGGTACGCGTTCGAGCGCGACGGCGTCGTCCCGGACATCCTGGTCCTGTCCAAGACCCTGGGCGCCGGGCTGCCCCTCGCGGCGGTGCTGACCAGCGCCGAGATCGAGCAGCAGGCCCACGACCGCGGATTCCTGTTCTTCACCACGCACGTCAATGACCCGCTTCCGGCCGCCGTCGGCAACACCGTCCTGGACGTGCTCAGCCGCGACCGCCTCGACGTGCGCGCCCGCGAGCTCGGCGTGCGGCTGCGCGGCGGGCTGGAGGAGCTCGCCGCGCGGCATCCGGTGATCGGCGACGTGCGCGGGCGCGGCCTGCTGGTCGGGTTGGAGCTGATCGACGGGCCGGGCGGCGAGGACGCCGACAAGCTCGGCGCCGCCGTCACCCGGCGTTGCACCGAGCTCGGGCTGCACATGAACATCGTGCAGCTGCCGGGCATGGGCGGGACGTTCCGGATCGCGCCGCCGCTGACCGCCACCGACGCCGAGATCGATCGCGGCCTGGCGATCCTCGACACCGCGCTGGCCGAGACGACCGGCCGCTGACGATCCGGCGTTCTCGCCCGATTCGATCGTGACGGCGTGAACCGCCCCGCTGCGGGTCGAACTTGTCACAACGGCAAGAGCGTTTCCGGGTCGTGTTGATCGGTGACTAGTGTGGACCGATCAACGCTCTGAAGCAGGTTCGGAACATGACGCAGACGGATCACGCCGCGGATCCCCGCCCCCACCAGGAAAGGCAGCGGATCCTGGACGACCTCGTGGTCGCTCAGGTGCGCACCGGCCGCCCGGGACGGACCGGCTTCTCGCCGGTCGCCGTTCCGGGCGCGGGGCCGGCCGGGGATGACCGGTCGCGCTCAGGCTCTCCTGAGCTCGTACCGCGGGCGGTCATCGGCCACCGGTTCGGCCGGCCCGGCCCCGCGGGCGGTCCGCGGTGAGTACGTCGCTGATCCTGCTGATCGCGGTGTTCGAGTCGGTGGGCGTGGGGCTCGTCGGTGCCGTGGCGCTGCGCTTGCTCCGGCGGTACCCGGTCGGGAACTCGCTGATCGCGGTCATCGTGATCACCGTCTGCGGCACCAACGCGGGCACCATCACCGTCGTCATCGTGACGCAGTCCGCCGAAGTGCCGGTGGCGGTGCCACTGCTGGTCAACTTCGTCGCCGGCGCGGTTTCGCTCGGGATCGGCCTGCTGCTCGGCAGGTCCGTGATGAAGGGCAGCAGGCAGCTGGCGGACGCCACCCGCACCTTCGGCGTGGCCGAGCGGTTCCGGCTGCCGGAGGACCCGCCGAGCGCGGAGTTCGCCGAGCTGGCGCGGGAATTGCGGATCACCAGTGACAAGCTGGCGGAGTCCAGGCGGCGGGAACGGGCGGTCGAGCAGTCCCGGCGGCAGCTGGTCGCCTGGATCTCGCACGACCTGCGCAGCCCGCTGGCGAGGCTGCGGGCCGTGGCGGAGTCCATCGAGGACGGTGTGGTGAGCGACCTGGACGACTACCTCGGGAGGATTCGCGCGGACACCGAGCACCTCACCGCGATGGTGGACGACCTCTTCCAGCTCTCCCAGATCCAGACCGGGACGCTGCGCCTGAACCCGCGGGAGGTGGCCCTCGACGATCTCGTCAGCGACGAGGCGGCCGGACTCGACGTGCTGGCCGCCGGCCGCGGGATCCGGTTGCGCGCCAGGACGGTCGAGCCGGTCACCGTCCGGGTGGACGACCGGTCCATGACCCGGGTGTTCAACAACCTGCTGTCGAACGCGATCCGGTACAGCCCGGAGCGGACGACGGTGGTGGTCGACGTCCGCGCGGTGAACGGCTGGGCGGTGGTGTCGGTGTCGGACGAGTGCGGCGGGATCCCGCCGCAGGACCTGGGTTCGGTCTTCGACATGGGATGGCGTGGCCGCAAGGCGAACAACGGGGCGGCCCGGGGCGGCGGTTTCGGTCTGACCATCGTGCACGGGCTGGTGCAAGCCCACGGCGGGCACGTGTCGGTGCGCAACGTGCCCGGCGGCTGTTGCTTCGACGTCCGGTTGCCCCTGATCCGCTGAGCCGCGGGTCAGGCGCAGCCGCGGAGCGTCGCGGTCGCGAGTTCGGCGCGCGACCGGTAACCCGTGCGCTGGAAGTACCTGGTCAGCCGCCCCTCCACGCTCTTCTCGCTGGTCCTCAGCACGGTAGCGACCTGCGAATTGGTCAGGCCCTCGGTGATCAGGGTGGCCAGCAGCCGCTCGTTCTCCGCCACCGTCGCGTTGCGGCCGGGGACGGCCACGTTGCGCTCCCGCATCAGCAACCGCAGCCGCGCGCGGGGGAGCAGGGCGCCGAGCTCGCCGAAAGCCTCGTACGCCGCGAGCAGGAGCTTCCGGTCGGCGAACCCGCGTTCCGCCACGGCGGTGACGGTGGTCGCGAACTCGAAGGGCCGGCCCCGCCCCGCCGCGAGTCCCAGGACTTCCGCCGCGGCGTCCGAGTCGCCCTCGACGAATACCCGGGCGAGCAGCCGGTTCTGGTGGGCCTCGGCGGTGCTGAGCTCGTCGGCGATCCGTTCGATCCGTTCCGCGTACAGCCTCGCCGCGTCCTTGTTGCCGCGCCGCGAATCGAATTCGGCGAGGTGCAGCCACAACTCCTCGGTCCCGGCGATGACACCGGCTTCGGAGGCAGCGGTGAGCGCTTGCTCGACGACGGCTCGCGACTGCTGGTGCGCGCCGATCGTCAGGTCCAGCAACGCTTCCGGGAGGGCCAACCGGTGCGGCAGCAGCAGGTGGCGGGAGCGGGCGTCCTCGATGGCGGCCCGGGCCCGGTTCAGCTGACCGCGCGCCGTGAGGATGGTCGCCATCTCCCGGAACATCGCGGCCTGCCCGGGCGGATCACCGTGGAGGGACGCGGTGGCGATGGCCGACCGGGCGAGGTCCAGCGAGCGGTCCCACTGCCCGGACAGGGCGGCGCGGACCGCCCCACCATCCGCCGGAACATCGGGGGAGCCCAAGCCGAGTGACTGGAGCAGTGCCCGGGCCGCTTCCACGGTGGGTGACGCGGCCGTCGGTGCCGTCCCGCCCGCGACCGCCACCGCGGCTTCGGCGATGGCCTGCCCGAAAGCGGCCGAGCCGGTGCCGCCCGCGTTCCACGTGCCGTGCCCGGCGAGGAGTTCGTCGCGCGCATCGGACCAGCGGTCGAGCAGGCAGAGCGCGGCGGCGCGGGTCACGAGGCGGGTCGCGTCGCCACTCGAGTGCCATCCGACCGCGGCGATGTCGCGCAGCGCGGCCGTGTGCCCGTTGCTCGCGAGCCCGGCAGTGGCGATGATCTGCAGCTCCTGCACGGAATCCGCCGCGAGCCAGTCCTCGTGGTCGCGCAGCGCCGCCTCGGCCGCCTCGGCGGCGGGGGCCAACCTCTGGTGCTGGGCGCAGAGGACGGAATGCCGGTGCAGCGCCGCGGCGCGGCGGGCGGGATCGGCGATCAGCCCGCACGCCGCCCACCGCCACCGGACGGCGCGAGCGTCCTCCGGTGCCGCCTCGCCGTGGGCCAGCAGCTCCGCCGCCGCCCGCTCGGCGTCCACCAGTCTGCCCGCGTCCACGATCCGATCCGGCAGATAGCCGTCATCGGGGCAGGTCACGGCACGTTCCCAGAGCGCGGTCACGGCCAGCTGCGCGCTCCTGCTCCGCTCGTAGGGGCCGAGGCACGCGGTCAGCAACGCGGCGAGCATCGGCGCTCGGAACCGCCAGCCGTTCCGGAACGCGACCACTCCCGAAGCGCGCAGCTCGCGAAGGACTTCGAGGACCTCGTCTTCGCCGATCCCGGCAGTCGCGGCGATCAGCGCCGGCGCCGCCTCGCCCAGCGGGTGCAGCACCGACAAGGCCTTGGCCACGGGCCAGGTCGCCGGATCGCGCAGGGTCGCGAACAGCGGGTGGGTGATCGGCAGCCGGGGCGCACCGGTGCCGATCAGGTGCGCCCGGCGGTCGACGACCCGCAGGCGATCGGCCGCCAGGTAGCCCTCGATAGCGGCGTGCACCAGGGCGGGCACGCCCCGGCACGCGTCGCGGAGTTCGGCGGCCAGCCCCGGCGTGGGCTTGGCGCCGAGGAGCGAGGTGAGGACGTGGTCCACTGCGGACACCGGCAGCGGCCGGAGCCGTTCCTCGTGCACCAGGCTGCGGGCGCGCAGCGGCGCCAGGTCCGCGCCGCCGTCGTTGGGCGTGGTGACGGTGCAGACGAACGTGATCCGGTCGTCGGCCAGCACGTCGAGCGCGGCGGAGAGGCTTTCGGGGGCGAGCCGGTGTGCATCGTCGATGAGGACGACGAGCCGGCCTCCTCGGATCGGGGCGGCCGACAGCCGCCGCACCGCGGCCGCGCCGGACTCGCCGCGGACAGGCGGCGAGCCCAGCTCATCGGCGATCCTGCCCACCAGACCGGGGAAATCCCGATCCCCGACGGAAACCCTGATGTCCGCAGTGGAGACATCCAGCCCGGACAGCCGCGCCCGCAGCCGACCCAGCACCCAGCTGCGGCCGATCCCGGCCGGGCCGGTGATCACGACCAGCGGCCGCCCCGGACGGCTCGTGCAGACGTCGAGCACGCGGGCGATCAGTTCCTCGCGGCCGGACGAACGGGCATCCGGCCCGGCTTCTCGGGCAGCGTTCGCAGCTCGAGGTGTACGCCGGTCCGCGAGCTCGGGAAGAGTCGGGATCGTCCTGTTGGGCGTGGGGATCATCCGTCGGGAGTTCAGCACGAATCCCAGTATTGCCAGCCGGCCTCGGCGCATCGAGTTCCAAGTTGTGAGGAGATTCTTAAGCTTTTCTTGCCAGGTCATCCACTGGTTCGGAATCCTTGCGCATTTCTGAATTCTGTCGTTCAGGAGTCTTTCCGCGCCCGGGTTTCCGGGTCACCCGGCATTAGCGTCCGCCCCGACGCGGTAAATGCATCGAGTCTGGCGCGACGGCGCCGGGAACGGGACGGACGGCAATGGGGCGGGAACAGATGGCGATCGAGGGCAGGGATGACGCGCTGGCGGCGCTGCGGTCCGCGTTGCGGAGCAGCGCGCCCGGCGGTCGCCTGCTGATCGTCCGCGGTGATGCCGGCATCGGGAAGACGAGACTGCTGGACGCGGCGGGCCGCCGCTGGCGGGCCAGGGGCACGCGGGTGGCGCAGGTGCGCGGCCGGTCCCGCGCGACGGCGGCGGAATCCGGCACCGACCGGTACGGGGTCGGCGCGGTCGTCGACGCGCTCCGGCAGGACTTCGACCGGCTCGGCGACTGCGGGCTGGTCGACGCGATCAGCGCCCTGGCGCGGTTCCACCGGCGCCAGGCGGGGGAGCCGGCCGCGCGGTTCCCCGCCGTGGCGACCGAGCTGAACTGGGTGTTCGGCCGGATCAGCAGCCGCGGCCCCGTCGCGGTGCTCGTCGACGACGTGCTGGACATCGCCGACCCCGTCCCGCTGCTGCAGGCGGTCCGCCGCCCCGGTTGCCTGGTCGTCGCGTCGATCCGGCCGGACGACGCGGTGGCGTCGGCATTCGCCGAACTGCTCGACCTGGCGGACGAGGTGATCGACCTGGGCCCGCTCGCGGACGAGCACATCGCGGCCCTCGCGGGCGATGAGCTGGACGAGAGCGTTCACACGGCTCTGCGCGCGGCGCTCGGGCCGCTGTACGGCAACCCCGGCACGGTGCTGGCGACGGTCGAGGCGCTGCGGGACAGGGGACGGCTCGTCGCCGATGGCGGCCGCCTCCGCCTCGACGACCAGGCATCCATCTGCCTGCCCTACGACCACGACCTGCTGCTGCGCGCCCGGCGGCTCGGCGGCCTCGGCCCGCGGCTGCTCGCCACGACGGCCTGGCTCGGCGCGTTCGACATCGATGACCTGCCCGCGGTCGCGGACGCGCTGGGCGAGGACGTCGCCGAGTGCGGCCGGACAGTGGACCGGCTCGTCGAGAACGGCTTGCTGGTGGGGGATGTTCGGGGGCGGCTGTGCTGCCTATGCCCGGCGCTCGCGGTCTCCGCGGTGGCCGAGGAGCGCGCCGCGGTCCGGTGCTTGGCGGGCCCGGCCGCCGAGTTCCCGAAACCGGCGCTGCTCCGCGAAACCGGTGGTTCGCCGCTGGCGGCGGCCCCGGCGCAGCCCCCGTCCGCCGCGCAATCCTGGTCGGCCACCGAGTCCCGCATCGTCGAGCTGATCGGCATGGGGCTCACCAACCGGCGGATCGGCTCGGCGCTCGGGTTGAGCGAGAAGACCGTGGAGAGTCAGCTCACCCGGCTGTTCGCCAAGACCGGCTGCCGCTCCCGCGTGGCGCTCGTGGCGGCCGCGAACTCGGCCGGAAGCCTGCGAGGCGCCGCGCTGCGCGGGCGGTCCGCGGCTTAACCAGGTCCGAAGTGGACAGCGGGCGCAAAGATGTGTTGATGAACTGGTCGGATCCTGGCGTGGACGGGCGAATTCACTGTCTAGAAATGAGTTTCACCCACAAGGCATTGCGGATTCGTCATGTACCCCGAGCGGTTCCGCAGGGGATTCGGTGTCGCCTTTGGACAAGTGGATCGGCGCGGTCGCCGGCAGATCCGCGGGGGGAATCCGGTGAGGGGATTCCCGCGAGCCCGCCCCGAGGCCGCGATCGGCCCTCCCGGAGCCGGACACTCGAATCATGTGGCTCGCGCGTTGTGCCGCCGAGAGCGCCGGGGCGGAGCGGAAGGTCGGGCGTCGCGTCGAACAGCACGCTCGCAATGCAGGTCGGAGGAAGAGCGCGATGATGACCAAGGTCGAATCGGCAACGCACACGGTGAACTCGGCAACGCACGAGCCCGACGAGCAGGTTCGGGTCGCGGTGTGGGCGCAGGACCCCATCACCTTGACCGGGCTGACCGGAATGCTCCTGGGCACCGCGGACGTGTTCGTCGCGGCGGACGCGTTTCCCGCCGACGTCGACGTGCTCGTGTTCGCCGCGGACCGGGTGACCCCGGAAGTCCTCGCCAGCATGAGCAAGGCGGCCTCGGAATCGGCGGCGCCCGCGGTGCTGGTGGCCAGGCAGTTGGAGCGCACCGTGCTGCTGCGGGTGGTCGAGTGCCGCGTGGTCGCGGTGCTGCACCGCGACGTCGCCACGGGCGAGCGGCTGGCCGAGGCGATCCGCGTCGTGGCCGAGGGAGGTGGTGTGCTGCCGGCCAACCTGCTGGGCGAGTTGCTGCGGCAGGTGGAGAACCTCAACCACGAGGTCCTGGAGCCGCGCGGCCTGAACTCCGCAGGCTTCACCTCCCGGGAGATCGGCGTGTTGCGGCTGCTGGCGGAAGGCTGGGATTCCGAGGAGATCGGCAAGAAGCTCTGCTACTCGGAGCGCACGGTGAAGAACGTCATCCACGCCATGACGAGTCGGCTCAAGCTGCGCAACCGGCCTCAGCTGGTGGCCCACTGCGTGCGGACGGGCGTGATCTGAGCGATCCGGAGACGCCGGGATGCGCACGGACGTCGTCCCTGCGGGAGAACGATTTTCGCGGTCGCTCGTGCGAGCGCGCCCGTGCTCGACCGCGGTTTCCGGTTGCGGGAGCGCACGCTTCTCGCGGCACGGTGCACTTCGGCCGCCTGCACGCGGCTCGGTGGTTCGGACTAGGGTGGCATGAAAACGGCAAGAAGCAGGTTTCGACGATGACGCAGGCTGATCTTGGCGCGGATCACCGATTCCGGGGGCGAGAACCGCGGATCCTGGTCGTGGAGGACGATCCGACGGTTGCCCAGGTGGTCACCGGCTACCTGCGCCGGTCCGGCTACACCCCGGTGCACGCCTCGGACGGCACGATGGGGCTGGAGCTGGCGCGGCAGATGTCGCCGGACCTCGTCGTGCTCGACGTGATGCTGCCGGGGCTGGATGGCATCCAGGTCCTGCGCGAGCTGCGCGCGTCCAACCAGGTGCCGGTCATCATGCTGACCTCGCTGGGGGAGGAGGAGCACCGGCTGCGGGGCCTGGAATCCGGCGCCGACGACTACCTCACCAAACCGTTCAGCCCGCGCGAGCTGGTGCTGCGGGTCCAGTCCGTGCTGCGCCGGACGGTCGCCATGCCGCCGGCCCGGGTCGACGGCGTGCTGCGCGTCGGCGACCTCCTGGTGGACCGGTCGGCGCGGACGGTCAGCAAGGCCGGACGCGAGCTGAACATGCCGATCAAGGAATTCGAGCTGCTGGTCTTCATGATCCGCAACGCAGGCCGGGTGGTCCGGCGGGACGAGCTGATGCGCGAGGTCTGGGCGCACAACTTCGGCGACGCCTCCACGGTCACGGTGCACGTCCGGCGACTGCGGGAGAAGATCGAGGACGATCCGTCCCGCCCCGCGCTGCTGAAGACCGTCTGGGGCGTCGGCTACCGGCTCGACCTCCCCGAGACCGGCGCCGGACCAGCATGACGCCGCTGCTGGTCGCGTTGATCGCGGTGTGCGAATCGGTCGGCGTGGGCCTCGTCGGCATGGTGGTCCTGCGGCTGCTCCGCAAGTACCCGGTGGGATATTCGCTGGTGGCGGTGATCATCATCACCGTGTACGCGATCAACACGAGCGCCCTCACCGTGGTGCTCGTCGCGCGGTCGGCGGAGCTGCCCGCAGACCTGCTCCTCGCGGTCGTCCTCATCGCCGGGGCGGTGGCCATCGGCGTCGGACTGGTGCTCGGCCGGTCGGTGATGAACGGCAGCCGGCAGCTGACCGACGCCACGCGCTCGCTCGGTCAGCGATACCGGTTCCAGCAGCCGGCGGACCTGCCGAGCGCCGAGTTCGCCGAGCTCGCGCAGGAGCTCCAGATCACCAACGACAAGCTCGCCGAGTCGCGGCGCCGGGAACAGGCGATGGACGCGTCCCGGCGGCGGCTGGTCGCCTGGATCTCGCACGACCTGCGCAGCCCGCTGGCGCGGCTGCGTGCCGTGACGGAGTCCATTGAGGACGGCGTGGTGGACGACCTGCCGGACTACTGCAGGAAGATCCGCGGCGACACCGAGGTCCTGTCGGAGATGGTGGACGACCTCTTCGAACTCTCCCGGATCCAGTCCGGGACGCTGCGCCTGGCCCCGCGGATGGTGGCGCTGGACGACCTCATCAGCGACGAGGTGGCGGCGCTCGAAGTGGTGGCCGGTGACCGGGGGATCAGCCTGCGGGCGAGGATGATCGAGCCGATCGTGGTCAACGTGGACGACCGCGCCTTCACGCGTGTGTTCAACAACCTGCTGGGGAACGCGATCCGGTACGCCCCGGAGGGTTCGACGGTGACCGTGGACATCCGCGCGGTCTCGGGCTGGGCGGCCGTCGCGGTGAGCGACGAGTGCGGGGGAATCCCGGAAGGCGACCTGGCCTCGGTGTTCGACATGGGGTGGCGCGGGGAGGACCGGAGGACGCGCGGCAGCAGCGGCGGCGGCCTCGGCCTGGCCATCGTGCAGGGTCTCGTGCAGGCGCACAACGGGAACGTGTCGGTGCGAAACGTTCCGGGCGGCTGCTGCTTCGAGGTGCGTCTCCCGCTGCCCGCGGCCTGAGGCCGTCAGTAGCCGAAGTTCTGCGTCCACCACGGGCCGGTGGCGTCGACGTGCAGCCCCACGCCGATGAACCGGAAGTCCGCGTTCAGGATGTTCGCGCGGTGCGGGATGCTCTGCATCCAGGCGTGCACCACCGCGGCGGGCGTTTCCTGACCGGCGGCGATGTTCTCGCCGCCGGGGTCTTCGAAACCCGCGGCCAGCATCCGTTCGAACGGCGACGGGCCGCGCGTCGCCTGGTGCGCGAAGAAGCCGCGCCGCGCCATATCGGCGCTGTGCCCGCGCGCGGCGCGGCGCAACCGCTCGTCGACGTGCAACGGGCCGAGCCGCCGCTTCGCCCGCTCCACGTTCACCAGCCGGACGACCTTGTCCTCGGTCTGGGTTCGCACCAGATCGCGGCTGGAACCTAAAGCCATTCTCCCGAGCCTCCCGAACTTCACCGACCGGCACCAGCTTCGCCCGTGCGGCGGGCGGGACGAACCGGCCGGGCCGCGAAGTCGGCGAACGGGCAGGAATCCGCGACTTTCGGGCAACGTTCCGGCCGCACCGTTGCCCCTCGCCGGCCGTCGCTGCGACCGGAAGACCACGAAGGGCCGCCCGATCGTTTCAGTCAGCCCTCGCTTCCGCGCAGTGGACACCGCGGCGGTGTCTGATTCCCTTGCCCACCAACAGGTTCAGCATTCGGCGACCCGCCTCCAGGAGCAGGTCTTCCCGGAACAGCGCGCCGTCTTCGGCGATGGCGGCCTTCATCCCAGTACCGCCCGGAAATGTTGCTGCTGTGCGGTTCCCGGCCGCTGTTCGGTGATGTGCACGCGCACGAGCCTCTTGCCGCCGGGTTCCAGCTTCGCAGGTGATCGGCGACGAGGAGACCCGTCCGGCCGGAGAGCTGCGTGCCGAGATCGTGTCCCGGCAGGTCGGGTCGCCGTGCTCGGCGACGGACATCCACGTCGGTTCAAGACCAGCGGCGAGTGCCGGTGGGTGGATGGTCGCGCCGAGCAGGCGCATGCGTTCGACGAGCAGGCAGACGGTGTCCCGGAGTGTGTCGATCCGGGCGGAGAGGTGCGGGTCGCCGGCCGTGGCGGACATCAGCCCGAGCTGGAGGGCCAGTGCCGACAGGCCCGCCGCCGGTCCGTCGTGCAGCTCGCGTTCCAGCTCGTAGCGGTACCTGACGGTGCTGCGGCCGGGCGCGCGCAACCAGCCGGGCAGCAGCCTGCCCAGCCAGGTGATCCTGCGCGCGATTTCAGTCGTCATAACAGCATCATCCCGGTCAAGCCCGGGAGAAAGGATGCAAACCCGGCAAGACGGGGATATCCCTCATCTCCCGTGCACGGCGCGGGTTCGGGTCCACGACCGCGTCCGGCCCGCTGCCGAGAGTCGCGCTGGACTGTCCACATCGGATTAGGAGCTCCGCCGGGGCCGGTTGCACGAGTTGTTCAGTATTGACTGCCCCTGTTTGGTGTGACTAAATGCCAGTACCCGAGGGAAGGGGGAGGAACCGTGGCCGACAGCGCTCATCCGGCCGAACCCGCCGCCGATGGCCCGACCCGGCTGGTGGGGGCGGCGATCAAGCGGATCCGCACCGAGCGCGGTCTGACGCTGCGAGACCTGGCGGAACGCTGCGGACTGTCGCCGGGTTTCCTCTCGCTGGCCGAGCGCGGCATCAACTCGATCTCGTTGACCTCGCTCTTCGCGCTGGCCGGCGCGCTGGAGGTGGACGCGGTCGAGCTGCTCGGCGCGGCCGGTCGCCGCAGCCGGCGCGAGTACTCGATCGCCCGGCACGACGACCCGCACGCCACGCGGGTGGTGATGGGCGAGCGGGAGCACCGCGTGCTGACCGCGGACCTGCCCGGCCAGCGCATCGAAGCCATGGTCACCGTGGTGCACCCGACCGCCGAGCCGTCACCGGTCACCCAGCACGACGGCGAGGAGTTCTGCTACGTCCTGCGCGGCGAGCTGGCGTTCCTGCTGCCGGACGAGACCGCGGTGCTCGGCGCCGGCGACTCGATCCACTTCAAGTCCACGATTCCGCACGCCATCCACAACCGCGGCACCGCGATCGCGGAGGTGCTCTGGACGGTCGACCGCCCGCTGCTGCGGCGACCCGACGGCACGACTCGCTGACCGCACTTCTCCCGCCGGTGCACGCCATCCATCGAAAGGCGGCCATGAGCGAGCAGACGGAGATCCCCACTAGCGACCGAGGTTTCTTCGGCCACCCCCGCGGCCTGGCCACGTTGTTCTTCCTGGAGATGTGGGAGCGGTTCTCCTACTACGGGATGTCCGCGATCCTGCTGTACTACCTGTACGACCAGACCTCCGATGGCGGGCTCGGGCTGGACAAGCCGACCTCGTCGGCGCTGGTGTCGGTCTACGGCGCCCTGGTGTTCATGTCCGGCATCCTCGGCGGCTGGCTGGCGGACCGGTTGCTGGGCATGCGCCGCGCGGTCCTGCTGGGCGGCCTGCTGATCATGTGCGGCCACCTGGCACTGGCGGTGCCCGGCGGGTTGCCCGCGCTGCTGGTGTCGATGCTGCTGATCGTGGTCGGCACCGGACTCCTGAAGCCGAACGCGTCCAGCATGGTGGGGGAGCTGTACACGCCGGCGGACAACCGCCGCGATGCCGGCTTCTCCCTCTTCTACATGGGCATCAACCTCGGTGCTTTCATCGCGCCGTACCTCGTGGGCACGCTCGGGCAACAGGTCGACTACCACCTCGGCTTCGGCCTCGCGGCCGTCGGGATGGCCGCGGGCCTGGTGGTGTACGTCCGGGGGCGGGCGCGGCTGGGCCAGGCCGGGGACGTGCCGACGAATCCGCTCCGCGCCGGCGAGCGGCGCCAGGTGGCGATGCGCGCAGCCGTGGGCGTTGCGGTGTTGGCGGTGGTGGTCGTGGTCCTCGGTGCCACCGGGTTCTTGACCGTCCAAGTGCTGATCAACGCCGTGTCGGTGCTCGCGGTGCTACTGCCGGCGGCTTACACGATCACGATGCTGCGTAGCCCGAAGACCGATGCCGTGGAGCGGTCCCGGTTGATCGCCTACATCCCGCTGTTCGTCGGCGCGGTGTGCTACTGGGTGGTGAACGAGCAGTCCGGCTCGGTGCTCGCGCAGTTCGCCGACACGCGAACCGATCTGGAGATCTTCGGGTTCGCGGTGCCGTCCTCGTGGTTCCAGTCGCTGAACCCGATCGCCACGCTCGTACTGGCCCCGACCTTCGCCTGGTTGTGGATCAAGCTGGGGGACCGGCAGCCCACCACGCCGCGCAAGTTCGCCACCGGACTGCTGCTCGGCGGGGCGTCGTTCGTGCTGATGGCCGGGCCCGGTCTGCTGCACGGCGTGGACGCGCTCGCCAGCCCGTGGTGGCTCGTCGCGAGCTACTTCGTGGTGATCTGCGGGTCGATGTGCCTGTCGCCGGTGGGCCTTTCGGCCACCACCAAGCTCGCCCCGCGGGCGTTCCTGGCCCAGATGATGAGCCTGTGGTTCTTGGCCTCCGCCGCGGCGGCGGGCATCAACGCGCAGCTGGTGCAGCTCTACAGCGCGGAGACCGAGGTCGGGTACTTCGCCGGGGTCGGTGCGGCGGTGATGGCCGCCGGGGTCGTCATGCACCTGATCGCGCCTCGGGTGCAGCGGCGCATGGGCGGTGTGCGATGAGGAGAAGTCGGTCGAACCGGAAGGAGCGGGAAATGCGGGTGGTGGTCGTCGGTAGCGGCATCGCCGGTGCGGCAGCCGGATACGAGCTGGCCCGGGCCGGGGTGGAGGTGGTCCTGGTGGACTCGCCGGCCCCGGGCCGCGCCACGTCGGCCGGTGCGGGCATCATCTGCCCGTGGTCGTCCAAAGTGGACGACCCGGACTGGTACCGGATCTCGGTCGCCGGGGCGGAGCACTACCCGGAGCTGCTGTCGGCGTTGGCCGCCGACGGCGAGACCGAGCTCGGCTACCGGCGGGTCGGCTCGCTGCGGCTGGTCTCCGAAGACGAATCGGAGGAGGCGTTCCAGCGGGTGGCGGAGCGCGCCGCGGAGTCCCCGATGGCCGGCGAAGTGGAGTTGATCAGCGGTCGCCGGGCCAGCGAGCTGTTCCCGCCGCTCGAACACGACGGCAAGGCGATCCACATCCCCGGCGCAGCGCGCCTGGACGGCCGCTTGGTCCGCGACGCGATGCGCCGCGCCGCCGCCCGGCGCGGCGCTCGGATCATCAACGGCACGGCGGCGATCGTCGCCGACAGCGCGGTCCGCGGAGTGCGGGTCGACGACGTGTTCATCGGCGCGGACGCCGTGATCGCGGCGTCTGGTGCTTGGTCGCCGCAGCTGCTCGAACCGATCGGTGTCCAGGTGCGGGTAACGCCGCAGCGCGGCCAGATCATGCACCTGCGGCTGCCGGGCGTGGACACCGCGAACTGGCCGGTCGTGCTGCCGCAGTCGCGGCACTACATCCTGGCCTTCGACGACTCGCGGGTCGTGGTCGGCGCGACCCGCGAGGACGACGCGGGCTTCGACCACCGGGTGACCGCGGCCGGGATGGCGGAGGTGCTCGGCGAGGCGCTGTCGGTGGCCCCCGGGCTGGCGGGTGCGACGCACGTGGAGACCCGCATCGGGTTCCGCCCGATGGGACCCGACATCCGGCCGCTGCTCGGCGCGGTTCCGCAGGTCGCCGGGCTGGTCGTGGTCAACGGCCTGGGTGCCTCGGGCCTGACGATCGGCCCGTACACGGGTTCGGTCGCGGCGCGGCTCGCCCGCCAGGTCGACCCGGGGATCGACCTGGCGCCGTACGACCCGCTGCGCTGAGGTTCCGGGCCGCGCCCGGTGCCGTGGCCCGGCGGTTGTGGCGCGCGGGCATCCCGTATCCGGGCTCACGCGCCCAGGGTCTTCGTCAGCGCGGCCAAGCCGTCGGCGTAGATGCCGTGGAACAGGGCGATCGCTTCGTCGTCGCTCGTTCCCACCGGCGTGAAGGTGCCGGACCACTCCACGCGGCTCTGCGTGCCGGACACCTCGTGCACGGTGATGGTCGAGCGGTAGCCGGTGACGGGGAACGGGGCCTGGACGATGGAGTAGGTGTACGTGCGCGCGTCGTTGTCGAACGCTTCGAGGCGTTCGACGATGGTGCCGCCCTCCTCGTTGGTGAGGCTGCGGACGCGTCCGCCCTCGCTGAGCTTGCTCGTGGGGATGTAGGGCAGCCAGTCGGGCAGCGAGTCGAAGCCTCCGATGAGCTGCCAGATGCGGTCCGCGGATACCTGGATGTCGATGGTCGCGGTCGTAGTTGCCACGGTCGTCTCCTGAAACTGGTGGGGTAGTGGGGTCAGGCGTTGGGAAGCGGGGCGTCCTGCGCGACCAGCCCTTCGGCGCGCAGAGCAGCCCAGAAAGCCGTCGGGACGGTCTCGTTGAGCGCGGCGACGTCCTCGGCGATGCGGCTCGGACGCGTGGCGCCGGGAATGGCCGCGGCGACGGCGGGGCGGGCGAGCGAGAACTGCAGCGCCGCCGCCTTGATGCCCACGCCGTGCTGCGCCGCGAGCGACTTGATGCGCTCCACCTTGGCGATGATCGAGGCGGGGGCCTTCTGGTACTCGAAGTGCTGTCCGCCGGCGAGAATGCCGGAGCTGTACGGCCCGCCGACGACGATGTCGACGCTCTGCGCCTCGGCGGCCGGCAACAGCCGCTGCAGGGCGCGCTCGTGGTCGAGCAGCGTGTAGCGGCCGGCGAGGAGGAACGCGTCCGGCTTCGCCTCGTCGAGGTCGAGCGTCAGCTCCAGGGGCTCGACGCGGTTGACGCCGAGGCCCCAGGCCTTGATGACGCCTTCGTCGCGCAGCTGCTGCAGGACCCGGAACGCGCCGGTGCGGGCGGACTCGTATGCGGCCAGCCATTCGTCGCCGTAGAAGTCCTGCGCGACGTCGTGCACCCACACGATGTCGAGGCGGTCCGTCCTCAGCCGCTTGCGATTGTCCTCAATGGAGCGCATCGTGGCGTCGGCGGAGTAGTCGGGGACGATCTTGTTGGGGCGTCCGTATTCGAAGATTCCGCCCTTCTCGCCCAGGTCGCGGGCGGCGGGGTCCTCGACCTCGTCGAGGATGACGCGGCCGACCTTCGTGCTCAGCACGAACTCGTCGCGGGGGCGGTCGGCCAGCCCGTCGCCCAGCCGGATCTCGGCCAGGCCCGCGCCGTAGAAGGGGGCGGTGTCGAAGTAGCGGATTCCCTTGTCCCAGGCGGCTTCCACGGTGGCCGCGGCCTCTTCTTCGGGGATGGCCCGGAACATGTTGCCCAGCGGTGCGGTGCCGAAGCCCAGCCGGCCGGGCAGGAAGGAATTGATGGACATGGTGCGGATTCCTTGCTGTGCGAGGTGCAACGGGAAGGTGCTTCCTGCGTCGCTTCGTCGATTGACAAGTTCGAGGTTAGGGACGAAACTTGAGACTGTCCAAGACTTACTTGGACGCAGTTAAGTCTTCTGATGTCTTACAATGTTGGACTTGCGGCAACTCCGCTACTTCGTCGCCGTCGCCGAGACCGAACACGTCGGCCAGGCCGCCGAGCGGCTCCACATCTCCCAGTCGCCGCTCAGCCGGCAGATCGCGCAGCTCGAGAAGAACCTGGGGCTGACCCTGTTCGAGCGCAGCCAGCAGCGAATCCGGCTCACCCGGGACGGCCGGGTCTTCCTGGCCGAATCCCGTGCACTGCTGCGGCATGCCGACCGCCTGGAGAACCTGGGGCGTCGGCTGGGCCGTGGGGAAGAGGGCGGCCTGTGCATAGGCTACGTCGCCGACGCCATCCACACCGGCATCCTTCCCGGCGCACTACGCGCACTGCACGACACGAACCCCGACGTCCATATCGCTCTGTACAACCTGGTGCCCAACGCGCAGTTCGAAGGACTACGGCAGCGCAGCCTCGACATCGCGCTCGTTCACGAACCGCCGTCCGAGGATGATCCCGATCTGCTGGCCGCGCCCCTGTTCCAGGACCCGTTGCTGCTCGCCTTGCCCGCGGGTCATCCACTCGCAGACAAGGCGGAGATCGCTCCCGGCGATCTCGACGGTCAGTCGTGGATCGCGATCGAGAACGCCCAGGACCCCGCCTGGCGGGACACGTTCATCGCTTCCTGCGCCGCGGCCGGCTTCACGCCGGACATCCGCCTCGACGCCGCCGAGCCGCTGACCGCGCTCGGCCTGGTCGCCTCCGGGCTCGGGCTCGCGTTCGTGCAGAAGAGCATGGCCGGCGCCACCACCGAGGAGGTCGAGGTGCGCGAACTCCCTTGGCACGACGGCTGCGTCCGGCTGTGGGCCGCATGGCACCGAGTCGACCTGCGGCCCGTGGTGACCTCGTTCCGCGCCACCGTCCTCCGCACGAGCGGCGCCGAATAGCCCGCAACCGCGCGGAAAGGTCGCACGGGCGGGGAAGATCCGCCCGTGCGACCTGTGCGGATGGTCAGTTGAGGGTGTCGGGGTCCGGCCCGGTGCGCAGGCCGCGGTCGAGCGCGGCGATCGCGGTCATCTCGTCCTCGGACAGCGCGAAGTCGAAGACGTCGATGTTCTCGCGGATGCGGGACGGGGTGACGGACTTCGGGATCACGATGTTGCCCAGCTGCAGGTGCCAGCGGATGACGACCTGGGCGGGCGACTTGCCGTGCCGAGCGGCGATTTCGGTCAGCGTGCTCTCGCGGAGCATCGCGCCCTGGGCCAGGGGGCTCCAGGCCTCGGTGGCGATTCCGCGCTCGGCGTGCAGGGCGCGCAGCTCGCGCTGCTGGAGCCCGGGGTGCAGTTCGATCTGGTTCACCGCCGGGACGAGAGCGCTGTTGTCGAGCAGGCGACGCAGGTGCGCGGGCTGGAAGTTCGAGACACCGGCGGCGCGAACCCGTCCGTCCGCGACCAGCTTCTCGATGGCCTTCCAGGTCTCCAGGTACAGGTCGCGAGCCGGGGTGGGCCAGTGGATGAGGTACATGTCCACGTGGTCCAGCCCAAGCGCGTCCAGGCTGCGGTCGAACGCCTCGAGGGTCGTGTCGTAGCCCTGATCGGCGTTCCACAGCTTCGTGGTGACGAACAGTTCGTCGCGGGCGATTCCGGACTCGGCGATGGCGCGGCCGACCCCGGCCTCGTTCCCGTAGATCGCGGCGGTGTCGATGGAGCGGTAACCGGCCTGCAGGGCGGCCGCGACCGCGGCCGTGGTCTCCGCGTCCGGCACCTGGAAGACGCCGAAGCCGAGCTGCGGGATTTCGATGCCGTTGTTGAGGGTGGTGGTGGGAACCATGATGTGCGGAACTCCTTGTGGGTGTTGCGGATTTGCGTCCCCGTCAGGGGAGCGGGATCAGCGCTGGGCGGCCACCGGCTCGGCGAGCGCGGGCTCCGCGCTGGCACCGGTCGCCCGGCTGCGGCGATCGAGGAAGGCCGCGAGGAAGGACAGCAGCAGCGCCGTGCCGGCGAGCATCGCTCCGATCCAGTTGGGCGAGGTGTAGCCGAATCCGGCGGCGATCACGACACCGCCCAGCCAGGCGGCGAGGGCGTTGCCGAGGTTGAAGGCGCCGATGTTGGCTGCGGAGGCCAGGGTCGGGGCGGCGGATGCCTGGTCGAGGATCCACTTCTGCAACGGGGGCACGGTGGCGAAGCCCAGGGCGCCGATGGTGGGCAGGGTGATCGCGGCGAGGACCTGGCTGTGCGCCGTCACGGTGAACAGCAGCAGGGCGACCGCGAGGGCGGCGAGCGTGACGAAGAGCATGGGCATCAGGGCCTTGTCGGCGAACTTGCCGCCCAGCAGGTTGCCCAGGAACATGCCGATGCCGAACAGCACGAGCAGCCAGGTCACGCCGCCCTCGGAGTAGCCCGCGACATCGGTCATCATCGGCGCGATGTAGGTGATCGCGGCGAACACGCCGCCGTATCCCAGGACGGTCATCGCCATCGCGAGCCAGACCTGCACGTTGCGGAACGCCGCGAACTCGGTGCGGATCCTCGCGGCCTCGGGCTTGCCCTGCTCCGGGACGAGCATGGCGACGCCGAGGAACCCGATCACGCCGAGCAGGGCGACCATGGCGAAGGTGACCCGCCAGCCGGCGGCCTGCCCGACGTAGGTGCCGCCGGGGACGCCGATGATGTTGGCGATGGTCAGCCCCATGAACATCAGCGAGATGGCCGAGGCCTTCTTCTCGGGGGCGACCAGGCTGGCGGCGACCACGGACCCGATGCCGAAGAACGCGCCGTGGGCGAACGAGGCGACGACCCGGCCGATGAGCATGACGCCGAAGGTCGGCGCGGCGGCGGAGAGCGCGTTGCCCACGATGAAGACGCCCATCAGGAACAGGAGCATCTTCTTGCGGGAGACCTTGGTGCCCAGGACGGTGAGGATCGGGGCGCCGATGACGACGCCGAGCGCGTAGCCGGACACCAGCCAGCCCGCGGCGGGAATGCTGACGCCGAACTCGCCGGCGACCTGCGGAAGAACACCCATGATCACGAATTCGGTGGTGCCGATTCCGAAGGCGCCGATGGCGAGGGCCAGAAGCGCGAGAGGCATGTGCACGGCCTTCCTGTATGACTGCGTCTGAACCTTGCGAGCGTCGACAATAGTTGCAGACGCGTGCTAGTTCAATGTGCAGGCATTGTGACGTGGCAGATAGTTGCAGGCGCGTCATAAAGGTGCAAGCTTGGTGTTGCAGGTCGACAGACAGGAGGTGCTCGTGGGAATCGCCGACGATGCAGTCGACGTGCGTGCCCACGGCTGGCGCACGCTTGCCGCGTTGCACGGGATGCTCGACACCGCGCTGGAGAAGGCGCTCCAGGCCGAACACGGCCTGTCGGTCGTCGAGTACACGGTCCTCGATGCGCTCGGCCGCCAGGACGGCTGGCACATGCGCATGCAGCAGCTCGCCCGCGCCACGGCGCTCAGCGGCAGTGCGACGACACGCCTGGTCAGTCGGCTGGAGGACCGCGAGCTGCTGACCCGCGTGCTCTGCAAGGAGGACCGGCGGGGGATCTACACCGAGCTCACCGATGCGGGCCGAGCCCTGCTGGAGCAGGCGCGTCCGACCCACGACGCGGCGCTGGAAGCGGCACTCGCCGCGGCGGGGCGAACCCCTGAGCTCGCCCCGCTGGTCGAGGCGCTGCACGGGCTGACGCACCGCCCGCCGGCACTTCAACGCTGATCAGCGCCGGCGCAATCCTCGGACCTCGGCTCAGCGCTCGTTTCAGGCCGGTGCGTGGGGCCGGTGTGGGACGTGGTCGTCCGAGGCGAAGGGCGTCGATTTCGCGCGAAATCGCCCACCGGCGTCGGGTGCCGGGGCGTTCGGGGCGAGCCGGGTGGAGCCGTTCCGAAACGGCCTCTCCGGCCGGTGCGCCCGGACGAGACCGGGTCAGGGCAAGATCGAATCGACGTAGCCGCCGTCCACGCGCACCGCGCCTCCTGTCGTGGCCGATGCGAGCGGTGAGGCCAGGTAGACGACCATGTTGGCGATCTCCTCGGGCTCGATGAGCCTCTGCAGGAGCGACTGCGGCCGGTTGGTGCGCATGAACTCGCGCTGCGCTTCCTCCCAGGGGAGGGCCCGGTCGACGAGCTGGTAGACGAAGTCCTCCACGCCGCCGGTGTGGGTCGGGCCGGCGATGACCGAGTTGACGGTGACCCCGGTGCCCGCGGCGGCCTTCGCGAATCCGCGGGAAGCGGCGAGCGACGCCGTCTTGCTCGTGCCGTAGTGGATCATCTCCTCGGGGATGACCACGGCGGAGTCGCTGGCGATGTTGAGCACGCGCCCCCAGCCGCGTTCCATCATCGCGGGCAGCAGCAGGCGGGTCAGCCGCGCCGATGCGAGGACGTTGACCTCGAAGTAGCGCCGCCAATCGTCATCGGTGATCTCGAGCGCCGGGGTGGCGCCGAAGATTCCGAGGTTGTTGACCAGGATGTCGACGTCGCCCGCCAGGTCCACGACTCGGTTCGCACCGTCGTCGGTGGCGACATCGGCGACGGCCGCGCGCACGGCCGCGTCCGGGACCTCCTGCCGAATCTTGTCGACGGCGGCGGTGACGGTCTTCTCCGAACGGCCGTTGACGACGACATCGGCGCCCGCGCCGGCGAGACCGCGTGCGACCGAGAAACCGATCCCCGCTGAGGAACCGGTGACGAGTGCGGTCTTCTCGCTGAGGTCGATGCGCATTTTTCGCCTCTCTGGCCGGAAAAGTCGGCCGGTCGTCTCGTGGGGACGGTGATCGTGGCGCGTCCTGGAAGGGGCGAGCTGTTCGGGATGCGGCACGAGGCGTCGGCATTGGCGCCCTACTCGCGCGGCGCCGGAACATCCTTGGGATTCTCCCCCACGAAACCCTCCGCCGCCGACGCACCCGGCGCTCCCGGCCCCCGGATGTCCGCAATTTCAATGGAAATCAGAGGTTCGATTTCCATTGAAATTGCGGGAGTTGTCCACAGCCCCCGGCGTGTCGTGGCCCGACACGCCGGTGGTCCGCAGTTTCAATTGAAACTGCGGACCACCGGAACGTGGATCACGGAACGTGGATCACGGAACGTGGATCACGGAACGTGGATCACCGAGCGTGGATCATCGAGCGTGGATCATCGTTGTGCCGGTATGTGCCGTGCTCAGGTGGCCGGACGTGCGCCTGGGCACTGCGGGTTTCGTTACTGCTGGCCGGCGAAGCGGGCCGGTTGGAGGGTGGGGAGGTCCGTTTGGCCGATGAGCCGCTGGGGACGGAAGTCCGCGAGGATCTCCGCGGGGTTCCCGGTGAGGAGTTCCTGTGCGGCGAGACGTCCGAGAAGGGGGCCGAGCGTGACGCCGCTGTGCGTGCAGAGGGTGTAGATCCTGCCCCGGTCGCCGAGGAACCCGGCGACGGTCAGGCCGTCGGCGGGCATGGCGCGCTGGCCGATGCGCAGGGACTCCAAGCGGGCGCCTTCGGTGCCGTCGAGCAGGTCGTTGAGGCGGTTGCACAACTGGCCGGCGTGGTAGCCGTCGAGCGCCGGTGGGTTGGCCGGGTCGGCGTCGACGTCGAGGTCCAGGCCTTGCACGATCAGTCGGCCGCCGCCGTCCGGGCGGACGTTGAGCCGCGGCGTGGTGAGGACGCGGTCCAGCCTCGTCGGCAGCGGGTTGGTGTAGCCGAGCATCCCGACGGTCGCGGATCCCGCGGCGGCGGGATCGGCCACGGGGACGCGGTGACCCGCCGACGCGGTGAGCGCCTCGGTCCAGCGGCCGACCGCGGGGACGACGGCGTCGGCCTCGGCGGCGCCGTCGGCCAGCTCGATCCGCACCCCGCCGTCGGTCTCGGACAGGCCGGTCACCGTCTCGGGGCAGCGCAGGCGCGCGCCGTGGTCGCGTGCCTCGCCCCACAGCCGCGATACGAGCAGCGCCGGGAAGACGTGACCTTCGGTGGGGTAGTGGGCGATGTCCGCGACGTGGTCGGGGACGCGCAGGTCGGGCACGAGTTCGCGGGCCCGCTGCGGGGTGATCCATTCGACGGGGTAGCCGCGGTCGGCGAGTTCCGCGACCGAGGCGGCGAGTCGCTCCGCGCCCGTGGGGTCTTCGGCCCACTCGAGGTTTCCGTTGCGCACCAGCCATGTCTGCGCGGCGTCGGAGGCGAGCGCGTCGTGTTCGGCGAGGCCGGCGACGTTGAGGTCGTGGTAGGAGCGCGGGTTCTTGCTGTGCGAGTTGGTCCAGGCGAACGACGTGCCCGACGTCCCGGCCAGCGCCGCGGACCGTTCGAACACGGTCACCTCGGCGCCCTGCAGAGCCAGCGATCGTGCGACGCTGGCGCCCAGCACGCCGAGGCCGACGACGGCGATCCTCTTACTCATCGTTCCCTCACAATCTCACGGTGAACGGCCGGCGCGGGTGCGTCGGCCCTCTTGCTGGACGTCGCGGCGGCCATCAGCAGCAGCACCACGGCCGATGTGGCGATGCCGTACACCGCGTAGGGCACGGTCGTGTCCAGCACCTGCGCGACACCGCAACCGACGATGCCCGCCACCATGCTCGCGATCGCGGTCGCCGGGGTGAGGTGGCGGCGGCGGTGCAGCACGTAGCCGAGGAAGATCGGCGCAGCCAGCGCCGCCGCAGAGTAGGCGTAGGTGGCCACGAGCCACGGCAGGGCTTGCGGGAACACGACCGCCAGCACGGCCGCGACGATCGACACCGCGATGGTCAGCAACCGCGACAGCGCGACGGTTCGGCGCTCGCTCGCCGCCTTGCCGGCGATGTTCTGGTAGACGTCGCGGGTCAGGTTGGCGGTGACCGACTGCAGGGCGGCGCCGCTGGTGGCGACGATCGTCGAGACGAGGAACGCCGCGAAGACGATGAGCATCCAGGACGGCAGCTGGGTGAGCAGCCAGCCGGCGGCGTCCTCCTGGGAGGCCAGGTTCGGGTTCATCGCGTGCACCGCGAGACCGATGCAGCCGGCGTAGACGCCGCTGATGAGCATCGTCAGGCCCGAGAGCCCGAGGCCGCGGCGCGCGTCGCTGATCCGCTTGGTCGCGAACACGCGCTGGTAGTAGAGCTGGTTGGTCAGCGTGCCGGGGATGATCGCGGCCGCCCACAGCCAGATCTGCTGCCAGCCCACGGCCGTGACGCCCTCGAAGCCCCACAGCCGCTGCGGCACGACCTGCGTGACGTGCGTCCAGCCGCCGGCCAGTTGGATGCCGTAGATCGCGACGACGAGCGCCATGGTGATCTTGAAGAGGCCGAACACGAAGTCGGCCCACGCCACCGAGGTCAGCCCGCCGGGCAGCACGAACGCCAGCGAAGCGACGGCGATGACCGCGACGAGCACGGGGAGCGGGATTCCGGTCAGCTGGCCGAAGAGGCGGGCGAAGGCGACGAACTGCGTCGCGATCCAGCCGAACGGGACCACCAGCGCGGCGACCGCGGCGATGGCGGTGAGCAGCCGGTTCTGGCCGAACAGGCGGGTGACGACGTCGGGCACGGTGGTGAACCGTTGCTCGCGCAGCCAGCGCGCGATCAGCATGAGCAGCAGGAAGCCGACCAGCACGCATCCTTCGTAGATGAACACCGACCACCCGGAGCTGTAGCCGATCCCGACGTGGGCGATGAGCACGCCACCGCCCGAGGCGGCGGCGAACTGGGTGATGACGACGACGAACAGCGGCAGCGACTCGTTGGCCGCGAGCCAGTCCTGGGACGTCTTCGCGCGTCGTCCGAAGTAGACGGACATGGCGGCGCCGGCGCCGATCACCAGCAGGCTGGTGAGGACGATCCCGACCAGTTGTCCGGTCGAACCTGTGGGCATGGTGTGCCTCCAGTGATCACGCGCTGGCGAAGCGGCTGGGGTCGAGGTGGTCGATGTCGTGCGCGGTGCCGCCGGTCAGGACCAGATCGGCGCCGATCTCGCCGAAGACCGGTGCGAGCTTGAAACCGTGGCCGGAGAAGCCGGTCATGACCGTGGCGTTGCGCAGGCCGGGCAGGGCGCCGAGCAGCGCGTGCTCGTCCGGGGTGAACCCTTCGGCGTAAGTGCCGATCCGGATCGGGTGCGGCACGACGCCGGGCAGCAGCCGGGCCGCGGCGGCCGATGCTGCGCGGACGAATTCCGGGGAAGCGTTGCGGGGCAAGGCATCCGGGTCGTCCAGCACCGGGAACCCGAGGTGGTGCGGCACGGTCTTGATGGATGCGCCGTCCAGCGACGGGAAGCAGGAGAACCCGGCTTCGCGGTGCCGGCGGATGGTGATCGGCAACCGGTCCGGCAGGTGAGCGGGGTGGTCGCGGGCCGCCCACCAGCACGCGGTGATCAACCTGACCTCGACCGGAAGCCCTCGCAGCGGCTCCAGCCGCGACGCCCACGGTCCCGGGGCGAAGACGACGTGATCGGCGTCGAAGTCCTTGCCGTTGCTGGTGATTCGCCATCCGCGTGCGGTCTCGGAGACCTCCTGGACGGAGTGGTGGGGCAGCAGCGTCGCACCGGATGTCTCGGCGGCGTGCAGGGCCGCCTGCACCGCGAGCTCGGGGCGGAGGACGCCCGCGGCCGGATCGAACACCGCTACTTCGTCGTCGTCGACCGCGTGCTGGGGAAAGCGCTCCCGAGACCGGTTCGCATCGAGGACCTCGTGGTCGAGCCCGTGCCCTTCGGCGCAGCGCCGGACGGCCTGGACGTCCGGGTGGTCGGCGCGGCCGATCGTCAGCCCGCCGCACATCGTCAGCAGATCGGACCCGGACGTTCGCTCCAGGTCGCGCCACAGGCCGCCGGACCGCTGCAGCAGCGGGACGTAGCTCGATCCTTCCTTGTAGATGGTCCGGAAGATCCGCGATTCACCGGCGGATGCGCCGCGGTCGTGCCCCGGCGAGTGGGCGTCGAAGGCCAGCACCTCGGCCCCTCGACGGGTGAGCTGCCAGGCGGTCATCGCACCGATCACGCCGGTGCCGATGATCGCGATGCGCGAAGTTGCCAATGCTCACACTCCTTTGTGCCCCGATGACGATGTTCACGAGGGATGGGAGGTCCGTGAAAATGCGCACGGCGGATCGACCGATCCGCCCGGGATCGGTGGCTGAGGGGGATTCCTCGTTGCTAGGGAATCGTTTGTTCGAGGAAGTATTCGACGAGGTCGGGGCGCATGATGCTCCACGCCACTTCGGCGAGGCCGCCGTCGGTCAGCCAGGTCAGGCGCCGCAGCCGGATCACCGCCTTGTCCGCGGGCAGCTGCAGCCGATCCGCGGTCGCCTCGTCGAGGTTGATCGCATCGATGTAGACGCGGGACTTGGCCGCGGGAACGCCGATGCGGGTGAAGTAGTCGTGCACGGTCAGGTGGACGAGGTCCTCGTCCTGCAGTCGTGGTGCCAATGAGAACGGGATGACGGACAGCTCGACGGCGATCGGGTTGTCGTCGACGTCGAACTTCAGCCGCCGCAACTCGTGCACCGGCACGTCGTCGGCCACGCCGGGCAGTTCGACGTCGGCGTCCCCGGCCGGGAGCACCGTGATCGAGTCCACCGCGTGCCGCCCCGGGATCTCCGGGCCCTGCAACACCGGGTTGGCGATGCGCAGCAGGTTCTCCTGCCGCGCACTCGATGCCACGAACGTTCCCCGGCGGCGGTGGCGCTCCACCAGGCCCGCCTGCGCCAGCTCGGTCAGCACTCGCTGCGCGGTCGCGCGGCCGATCGAGTGCTCCCGTTGGAGCTCGGACTCGGTCGGCAGCCGGGTTCCAGGCGGAAGCGCGCCGGAGCGGATCTGCCGCTCCAGCTCGTTGCGGATCCGCAAGTACGCCGGGACTGCCATGGGACGAGAATCTAGCGGGCGATCAATTGACCGGTCAATACTGGATTTGCACGGTCAATACCGGATTGGAGCGCGGGTGCCCGGTATGAGCTGCCTTACAGGCACGCGCGGGATATTTGGATTTGGAGATTCCAATTATCTAGGGTCGTGCTCGTGCGGCTGACCAAACGAACCGATCTCGCGCTGCGGATAGCGATGCGCCTCGCGGTCCTGGACGACCAGGCCGCCCCGACCACTCGCGAGGTCGCCGATCAGGTCGCCGTTCCCTACAGCCATGCCGCGAAGGTCGTCACGCTGCTGCAGCGCCTCGGCGTCGTCGAGGCTCGCCGCGGTCGAGGCGGCGGGCTCACCCTGACCCGGTCTGGGCGCACCGGATCTCTCGGCCGGCTCGTCCGCGAGCTCGAAGGCGTGGGCGATGTGGTGGGCTGCGAGGACGATCCGCCCTGCCCGCTGCGGTCGGCATGCCGCCTGCGCACGGCGCTGCGCAACGCCCAGGAAGCCTTCTTCGCCGCGCTCGACCCGATCACCATCGAGGACCTGGTGGCCGCCCCCACCGGACCGATCCTGCTGAGCCTGTCGTCGAGGCCGCCGGCGGGCTGACCCCGGAACGCACCGCGCCCGGTGCTCCGGTGCGGCCAAAAATACGAATACGGGATACCAGTTTGGAGTTGGCCGATGTTGTCGGAGGAATCGATCGAAACGGTGCGCGCCACCCTGCCGGCGGTCCGCAGTGCCATCGGCGAGATCGCGTCGGTGTTCTACGATAAGCTCTTCGCCGCTCACCCCGACCTGCTGCGCGACCTGTTCAACCGGGGCAACCAGGCAAGCGGCGAGCAGCAGCAGGCCCTGGCGGGATCGATCGCGGCGTTCGCCTCGGCGCTCCTGGAACATCTCGGCACCTCGCCCGAGACGATGCTGAGCCGCATCGCGCACAAGCACGCGTCCCTGGGGATCACGCCCGACCAGTACGCGATCGTGCACGCCAACCTGTTCGCCGCCATCGCAGAGGTGCTCGGCGAGGCCGTCACGGACGAAGTCGCCGCGGCGTGGAGCGAGGTCTACTGGTCGATGGCGGACGCGCTCATCGCGATCGAAACCCGCCTGTACGCCGAGGCGGGCACCCCCGGCGGCGACGTCTGGCGCGACTACCGCGTCGTGGGCCGCCTGCCCGACAACGACGTCGTCACGTTCCTCGCCCGCCCGGTCGACGGCTCCCCGCCACCCGCATCGCGACCCGGTCAGTACGTGTCCGTGCAGGTCGAACTGCCGGACGGGGCGCGCCAGATCCGCCAGTACAGCCTCTCCGGCGCGCCCGCCGACGCGGTGCAGTTCACGGTCAAGAAGGTCGTCGGCAGCCCGGACGGTGAGGTCTCCAACCACCTGCACGAGGACGTCGCCGAAGGCGACGTCCTCCGAATCGGAGCACCGTTCGGCGATGTCACGCTCGGCGACGGCGACGGCCCGGTCCTGCTCGCCTCGGCCGGCATCGGCTGCACACCGATGATCAGCATGCTCAACCACCTGGCGGCCACCGGCTCGCCGCGCCGGGTCATCGCCGTGCACGCCGATCGCGCCCAGGGCACCCACGCATTCCGCGCCGACCTCGACCAACTCGTCGCGAAGCTGCCCGACGCCACCGCCCACGTCTGGTACGAGGCCCCCGAAGGTCCCTGGCCTGCCGACCGCACGGGCCTGGTCGACCTGACCGCGATCGGCATCCCGAAGGGCATCACGGCCTACCTGTGCGGCCCGTTGCCGTTCCTGCGGGCGGTTCGCACCCAGCTCCGCGAGCTCGGCGTCCCGGCGGCCGGCATCCATTACGAGGTGTTCGGCCCCGACCTCTGGCTCGGCCAGGACTGACGTTTCCGAGCAGTGTTCCGATGATTCGGTCCAGCCCGGATCGCTGAACCGAGTCTCGACCACCAGGGTGCCGACCACGCCCGGACATCCGGATGCATCGTCGGCGCCACCTGGTGCTCGTCTGCGATCAGGCGAGCAGTTCGCGCGCGTCCGTCCACATGCGAGTGACGATTTCTCCCGCCGGTGCCGTGGTGGCCAGGGCCGCGCTCTGACCGGCCCAGTGGTTGACCCGGTCGAGACCGGCCGCGCCGCCTCGGCGCCACTGGCCCACCAGCCGCCGTTGGACGGGATATGGGGCGGGCAAAGGAGCTTCGTCGCTCGTCCACGCCGTCACGAACGGCGTCGGCGCCGCCCGTCCGAGTCGGCCGGTGTACGCGCGGGTGGTGACCGTCCGCTCCGGCGACAGCCCTTCCATGGCGGCCGACCAGCCGTCGTCGATGCCCGCCTCGGGGGAGCGCAGCAGCGCGGTCCCCACCTGGACCGCGCTCGCGCCGAGGGTCAGCGCGGCGGCCACGCCACGACCGTCCGCGATTCCGCCGGCCGCGATGACCGGGATCCGCAGCCGGTCGGCCAGGTGCGGGATCAGGGCGAACAGGCCGACGTCGGTCTGCTCGGCCGTCTGCGGGTCGAAGCTGCCCCGGTGCCCGCCCGCCTCCATGCCCTGGGCGACGACGGCGTCGGCGCCGGCGTCCTGGGCGGCCAGGGCGTCGGCGAGGTTGGTCGCGCAGGCGAACCACGCGATGCCCGCCCGGTGCAGCCGCTCGACGTAGTCATCGGCGAAGAGCCCCATGATCGACGAGACGACCGTCGGCCGGGCCGCCAGCATGGCCTCGCACTGCTCGGCGAAATCCGGGCTCGGAGGCCCTGCCTCGCCCGCTTCGCCGAATCGCGTCAGGAACTGCTCCGCCGCCTGCTGTCGCCCGGGGTCGTCGACCGGTGCGTCCGGGATCCAGGTGTTCAGCTGGAACGGGCCGGTCGTTCCCGCGCGGAACCGCTCCACCCAGTCGCCGATGAGTTCGGGCCGGTCGAGCACCACCCCGTTCGCGCCCATCCCGCCGGCTTCGGCCACCGCGATCGCCAGCCGGGGCGGGCAGGCGCCTGCGGTCGGTGCCTGCACGATCGGCACGCGCAGGCCGAAGCGCGCGCAGAAATCCCGAACTCGTTGCTGCATGTGCAGTTCCTCCCGTGGTTGTCGCGTGGTGGACGAGCAGATCAGGTCTGCGGGTGCGGCGCGCTGCCGACGAGCTCAGGTCGAGAAGAGGATGGACGAGGCTTCCCGCACGACGCGGTCGATGATCGCTTCGACGGGTTCGAGTTCGTCGATGAGGCCGATCGCTTCGCCGACGATGACGTTCCCGATGCTGTAGTCATCGTTGTCCTTGGCGTTGTTGAAGACCTCCTGCAGGCGGGGCAGGTCTTCGCGCATCTTCTGCTCGTGCCCGTGCCACTGGCGGACGAAGTCGTTGCGCAGCACTCGTCCGGTGTAGTGGGAGGGCCAGTCCACCGCCCGGACGATGTCGTACACGCTCTGCCGCACGGTGTCGTCGCCGCTGGAGGCGAGTGCGCGGCGCTGCGCGGCGGCGGACACGGCCGCTTCCGTGCTCGCCCAAAACCGGCTCCCCATCACCACGCCGTCGGCCCCCAAGCACAAGGCGGCGGCCAGTCCGCGGCCGTCCGCCACCCCGCCCGAGGCCACGAGCAGTGTGTCAGGAGAACGCGCCGCGAGCAGGTCGGCCAGTTCGGGGACTAGGGTGAGGGTCGAACGGGTTCCGGTGCCATGCCCGCCCGCCTCTCCTCCCTGGGCCACCAGAACGCGCGCTCCGGCATCCAGGGCGCGTCGCGCTTCTTCGACCGTGCAGACCTGGCACAGCAGCGGCACGCCCGCGTCGTGGATCCGGTCGGCGAACGGCATCGGGTCGCCGAACGACAGGAACACCGCTGCCGGGTCGTGATCGAGCGCGACGTCGAGCAGCTCGGGATTCCGGGCCAGGCACCACGTGATGAACCCGCATCCGACCCGCCCGCTCACCGAAGCCAGCTGCTCGACCAGCCATTCGCGATCGCAGTAGCCGCCACCGAGCAAGCCAAGCCCACCCGCCGCGGACACCGCCGAAGCGAGCCGGGCATCGGCGACCTTGTCCATCGGCGCGAGCACGACCGGCCGCTCGATGCCCAGTGCCGCCGTCAGTCTGGTCGGGATCACCGCGTTCTCCCCGCTGTCGACCTGAGTCTCCGGTGCAGGAAGGACGCTAGGCTCTGCTAGGAATCGTGTCCAACGATGAGTGATGAACGCTGCCATCGTCAGCGGCGAACCCTCGATGTCGGGAGCGAGCACGTGGAGTTGTCGGACCTGCAGGTGTTCGTCGTCGTGGCACGCACCGGTGGCATCACGCGCGCGGCCGCGGAACTGCACACCGTGCAGTCCACCATCAGCGCGCGAATGGCAGGACTGGAACGAGAACTCGGCGCGATCCTCCTCCGCCGCCACGCCCGGGGAGTGGCCTTGACCGCGGCCGGGGAGCAGTTCTTCGGTTACGCCCAGCGGATCACCTCGCTCGCGGACGAGGCCCGCCGCGCCGTTCGGGACGACAGGCCCTCCGGACCGTTGCGGATCGGGGCGATGGAGACGACGGCCGGGATTCGGCTGCCGCCCGTCCTCGAGTCCTACACCGCGGCCTGGCCGGATGTCGACCTTTCCGTGCTCACCGGCCCCACCGAGTCGTTGGTGGCGCTGGTCAAGGACCACGCCCTCGACGGAGCGCTCGTCGCCGGCCCGGTCGACGACGAGGACCTGCACGAAGAAGAGGTCTTCACCGAGGAAATGGTCGTCATCACCGCGCTGAGGCACCGCGACCTCGATGACGAATTGCGCGACCCCAACGGCCCCCGGCTGCTCGTGTTCCGCGCGGGGTGCTCGTACCGGCGCAGGCTCGAAGCCGTCGTCCGAGCGCGCGGCGTGGAACCGAAGGTCCTCGACTACGGCACGGTCGAAGGCATCCTCGGCTGCGTCGCCGCGGGCCTCGGGGTCACGATGCTGCCCCGGGCGCTGGTCGAGCATTCCGGACTGCGCCACCGACTCCGCCTGCACCGGATGGCGCCTGCCGATGCAACGGTGACGACCGTGCTCGTTCGTCGTCGCGACACACACGTCACCATGGCGCTGAAGGAGTTCCGCAGGCACCTCCACGCCGCGGCCGACCGCAGTGCGCTGGATTCGCCGCAGGTCGCGCTATAGCTGTGACGCGGTGGACCGGTGCTCGACCACAGCACACGAGCCTCCCGCTCTTGGAGCTCGGGGTTGCGGGGTGTCGCTTCAGGCCGGGTATTCGGCACTGGAGATCACGACGACCTTGACCAGGTTGCCGGCGTTGTTCGCGATGCGGGCGGAACCCGGTGGTCCGTCGTGCTTCGATGTGGTCATGTTCGACGTCGTTGGCGACTCCCTCGATGCGTTGGTCGATTCCTGGGAAGAAATTCGCCTGTGCTACCAGGATTCCGGGAACGACGAGTACGACCGGGCCGTGCTCGACTGCGCCGCCAAGCTCGCCGAGGAGCCCGGTGGCGAGCAGGCGTGGCTGTGGGTGCTCGGATCGGTGATCACCGCTCCCTATCTCACCTGGCTCCCGGGCGATGGTGTGGTGGATGCGGTGGTCAAGGCCCTCCGAACAGCCGACGGGGCCTTGAAGGCTCAGCCGTGCACCCACGTCTCCCACCCGTACGAGACCCACACGGACGAGGATGACGAAGGCCTCCTCGACGCGTTCTCGCCGCTCGCGAACGAGGGGGAGGGGTGGGAGGAGCCGCGGCCGCGGGAGGAGTGGCTCTGCCCGCGGAACGTGGCCGGATTCGCGCGCATCGCCTTGGACATCATCGACCCCGGTTCGGTGGCCGACGTTCCGCCACGCCTGCCGGCCGAGGCAGTGCAGCAGATCGACGTGCTGTCGTCCCTTCTGGAGGGGTATCCGAAGTGGTCGACCGACGTCGACGACGAGATCGCTTCGCAGGGCTGGGTCCTGTCCACCGCGGATCCGGATGAGCTGGCCGGGCGGGTCCTGGTCGTCAGGGCGGTGAGCTGGCACGCGATCTGGGACACCGCGCGGAAGTCGGTCCTCGACGACCTGATCGAGGGCCTGGAGGACGCGCTGGCCCGCTACGGCCGCGTTTCCTGCGAGCATGATCCCGACGATCACCCCAGGCTTCCCGACAGCGGACCGATTGCTGCGGAGCAGGGCATCTTGCTGAGTTACGCCGCGGGCAGGGCCCGCCACGAACGTTCCCGCCGGGGCCGGGAGGAGCCACTGGAAGCCCTGTTGTGCCCGGCGTTCATCGCCGCCGTCGCGCAGGAGTCGCTCGACTCGCTGACCGAGTGCCGGGATCAGCGCTTCGGAGGCGGTGACGCACCCCAGTCCAATGTGGATCGTTGAGCCGCGCGACTGTGCCGGGCTCGGCGGGTGCAGGCCAGGCCGTCCACGCGTTCGTCGTGGTCGCGCCCTCGGTGAGCATCGCGGTGGACGATGTTCTGACGCGCTGTCGCGAACAACTCGCGCCAGCGACCGCGCGGCGATCACCAGGTCGCCGGGCGAGCCTCCGATCCGCTTGACTCCACGGCCCTCTCTGCTCTCCGCGTTCGGCCCGTGGTTCCGGTTTCGGCTGAGCGGGTACTCGGCGCCATGCCCCTCTGGTCGGCAGGGCCACGGGGCCGGCATGTCACGTGTCGTGTCTGTGGTGGGGGTGGTGCCGGCGGCGTGGGCGACATAGAGTGGATTGCGCGAAAGTGATCGATATATGCTTCAAACAATCACGTTGGAGCAGAAGCGCGCAGTCTTGCCGGTGCGCGCACGTGGCCGTGGTGCGGGAAGGTGACCCATGGACGTAAGGACAGGTGTGCTCGGGTGCGGGCTGCGAGTGGGGATCGCCGACCACGCCCACCGGCCTGGTGAGGGTTCGCGGATCGTCGCGGTGTGCGATCCGGATCCGGCGCGCGCCGCTGCCGCCGCGCAGCGCTACGGCGACGGCGTCCGGCAGACGCACGCGCTCGACGAGCTGCTGGCAAGCGAGCTCGACGCGGTGTTCGTGGTCAGTCCCGACCACCTGCACGAAGAGCACGCCATCCGCTGCCTGGAAGCCGGGCTCGCCGTCTACCTCGAGAAGCCGCTGGCGGTCACCACGGCCGGCTGCGACCGCGTCCTCGCCGCGGCGCGGCAGTTCGGCGGCAAGCTCTACGTCGGGCACAACATGCGGCACATGCCGGTGATCCGCACGATGCGCGATCTCATCACCTCGGGCGCGATCGGCGAGGTCACCTCGATCTGGTGCCGCCACTTCGTCGGGCACGGCGGCGACTTCTACTTCAAGGACTGGCACGCCGACCGGAGCAAGAGCACGAGCCTGCTGCTGCAGAAGGGCGCGCACGACATCGACGTGCTGCACTGGCTGGCCGGCGGGTACAGCAGGCGCGTCAACGCGATGGGCGCGTTGACGGTCTACGGCGACATCACCGACCGCAACGAGCGCGAGACCTACAAGACGGGCCACGACTGGGCCGAGTACGAGCAGAACTGGCCGCCGCGCAGCCAGACCGGCCTCAACCCGGTGGTGGACGTCGAGGACCTGAGCCTGGTCAACCTGGAGCTGGACAACGGCGTGCTGGCGAGCTACCAGCAGTGCCACTACACGCCGGACTACTGGCGCAACTACACCGTCATCGGCACCGAGGGCAGGCTGGAGAACTTCGGCGACGACGCGGACTCGGTGGTCAAGGTGTGGAACCGCAGGCACCGCGGCTACGCGCCCGATGCCGACCGGGTGGTGGAGGTCGAGCGCGCCAGCGGCGGGCACGGCGGCGCGGACCCGCGCATCGTGGCCGAGTTCCTGGCGTTCGTGAGCGCCGACGTGCCGACCGTCACCTCGCCGATCGCGGCGCGGGAAGCGGTCGCGACCGGTTGCGCGGCAACGGAATCGCTGCGCAGCGGTGGAATGCCGGTCGAGGTGACCGCGCCGGACGCCGCCCTGATCGACTACTTCGAGCGGTCCCGCGTCAGCTCGTCCTGACCAGCGCTCCGCTGTGCCCGCCGCATCGGCGGGCGCAGCGGACGCTCCGCGTCCTTCTAACGGGACAAGCCATCACACCTCCCCGGAGATCGTTCCAAGATGGTGCGCGGACGGTGTGCTGTCAGGGGTGGAGGACGACCTTGATCGCTCCGGAGGCACGGTCGCGGGCCACGCGGAAGGCCTCTGCGGCGTCGTCGAGGGGGAAGCGGTGGGTGATCACCGCCTGCGCGATCTCGGGGTTGCCGGCGAGCATCGCCGCGGCCTGTTCGGTGTCGCGGACGCCGTCGTGCCGGCCGTAGGCGATGGAGTGGATGTAGATGAGTTCCTTGACCAGGCTGACGATGCCCGGGATGGGCGCGGTGTGCTGGTATACGCCCAGCAGCACGACGCGACCGCCGGCGCGGGCCAGTTCGGCGCACCGGGCCAGGCCGGCCTCGCTGCCCGCGGCGTCGATCACGACGTCGTAGACGCCGTCCGCCGAGCCGAGTCCGAGGCGTTCCGCCGCGATCCTCTGGTGTTTGTGGCGCACCTCGACATCGACGTCGAAGCCGCGCTGCCGGGCTGCCGCCGCAGCCAGCAGCCCGATGCTGCCGCCGCCGACGACCGCCACCCGCTCCCCGGGCTTGAGTGCCGCGCTATCCACACCGTGCCAGGTTCATCGGCGCCGGTCTCAGCCCCCGGCTCGCGGCCGCCGTCGCGTCGTCGCTGGCCACCTTCGTGATCGGCTCGGTGCACTTCAACCTCGGCCTGGACGCGTCGGATTCCGAGGAGATCAGTCACCGGCGCCTGCTGTACCGCTCACGAGACGCTGCGGCCTTTCCACTGCTCGTCCAGCACGCCGATGTCCTCGCGGAGGTCGGTAGCGACGACGAGTTCGAAGTCGGCCTCACCGCATTGTTGACCGGATTCCGGATCCTGATCGAGCGCGAGGACATCGCACGCGACTGATGTGGAGCAGGTGCACCAACTCGTCCGTCGCGGATGATCGCTCATCCTCGATCAACACGAGTTGGTGCAGTCGGCTGAACGGCTACCGCGATCCGTCGGCCGCGGCCCGCGGGTCGGCGTCGGCGACCTCGGTGGCGAAGTGGCAGTGCGAGACGTGCCCCTCGCCCAGGTCGTGGCCGGCCGGAACGGTGTGCGCGCAGTCCGGCCGGGCCATCCAGCACCGGGTGTGGAACGGGCAGCCGGCCGGCGGTGCGATCGGCGACGGCGGGTCGCCTTCGAGCACGATGCGCTCCTGCTCCGGTTCGTCGTCGAAACCGGGGCGCGGGATCGCGGACAGCAGGGCCCGGGTGTAGGGGTGCGCGGTGCGGTCGTAGACCGCGTCGCAGTCGCCTTCCTCGACCACCCTGCCCAGGTACATCGTCGCGATCCGGTCGCAGAAGTGCCGCACCACGTCGAGGTCGTGCGCGATGAACACGACGGTCAGCGACAGTTCGCGCTGCAGCTCGGCGAGCAGGTTGAGGACCTGCGCGCGCACCGAGACGTCGAGCGCCGAGACCGGTTCGTCGCAGATCAGCACCTCCGGGCTCAGCGCGATGCCGCGGGCGATGCCGATGCGCTGGCGCTGCCCGCCGGAGAACTCGTGCGGATACCGGTCGAGGTGGTCCGGCCGCAGGCCGACCTGTTCCAGGAGCTGCTCCAGCCGCGGGCGCAGGCCCGGCTCGGGCAGCGCGTCGCGATGGATCCGGAACGGCTCGGCCAGGATCGAGCCGACGGTCTTGCGCGGGTTGAGCGAGGCGTAGGGGTCCTGGAAGACCATCTGGATGTTGCGCCGCATCTGGGTTCTAGCAGCGCCTTTCGCGCTGTGGACGTCGACGCCCCGGTAGCGGACCTGCCCGCTGGTGGGCTTCTCCAGCGCGGTGAGCAGCCGGGTCAACGTGGACTTGCCGCACCCGGACTCGCCGACGATGCCCAGCGCCTCGCCCTTGCGCAGCTTCAGGCTCACGCCGTCGACCGCCTTGACGGTGGCCGATCCGAGGCCGAATCGCCCGCCGCCGCGCTTGCGGTAGTGCTTGGTGACGTCGTGAACTTCGAGGATGTGCTGATCGGTCACGATGCGACCTCCGTCCAGAAGTGGCACCGGGTCTGCCTGCCGTCGTCCAGCTGCAGCAGTTCCGGTTCGACCGACTCGCAGTGTTCGCGCGCGATGCTGCAGCGGGGGTGGAAGCGGCAACCCGCGGGGCGATCGGTGAGGCTCGGCGGCAGGCCGCTGATCGCGGGCAGCGGGCCGCCGCGGTGCGACCGCCGCGGGATCGAGGCGACCAAGCCCTGGCTGTACGGGTGGATCGGCGCGGTGAACAGCCGGCGGATCGGCCCGTGCTCGACGACGCGCCCGGAGTACATCACCAGCGCGCGGTCGGCCATCTTGGCCGCGACACCGAGGTCGTGGGTGATCAGCACCAGCGCCAGGCCGCGCTCGGCCTGCTGCTCGGCGAGCAGGTCGAGGATCTGGGCCTGCACGGTCACGTCGAGCGCCGTGGTGGGTTCGTCGGCGATCACGACCTCCGGGTCCAACGCCAGCGCCATCGCGATGAGGATGCGTTGGCGCATGCCGCCGGAGAACTGGTGCGGGTAGTCACCGGCGCGGCTGGCCGCCGCCGGAATCCGCACCCGGTCCATCATTTCCACGGCCTGCCGCCACGCCTGTTTCCGCGACGCGCCGCGGTGTAGCCGGTACAGCTCGCCGATCTGCTTGGCCACCGGTTGCACCGGGTTCAGCGCGGTGAGCGCGTCCTGGAAGATCAGCGACACCCGTGATCCCGTTGCCGCGCGGCGTTGCCGCTCGGGCAGCGCGAGCAGGTCCTGGCCGCCGAGCTCGACGATGCCGCCGACGATCTCGGCCGGCGGCGTGTCGAGGATGCCCATGATCGCCTGCGCGGTGACGCTCTTGCCCGAGCCCGATTCGCCGAGCACGGCTAGTGTTTCGCCCGCGCTCACGCTGAAGCTGACGTCCTGGACGGCGTGCAACCGGCCGGCGGGCGTGTGGAAGTCGACGCTGAGGCCGCGCACGTCGAGAACCGTGCGCCGGTCGTCCTCGGCCTGGTGCGGCGCGGACCGCGCCTTCGCGTTCACGATTGCTTTCCCTTCGGGTCGAGGGTCTCCCGCAGGCTGTCGCCGAGGACAACGAACGCCAGGACGGCGCCGGTCAGGAACAGGGCCGGGTAGACCAGCAGGTGCGGGCTGGCCTGCCACTGCTGCTGGGCGGTGGAGAGCTGGAGCCCCCACGAGATCGCGGGCGGCTGGAGCCCGATGCCGAGGAAGGTCAGCGCCGCCTCGGCGGCGATGACACCGCCGATCTCCAGGGTTTTGAGCACGATCAGCGAGGTCAGCGCGTTCGGCGCGATGTGCGTGCCCATGATGCGCAGGTGGCTGCCGCCCAGCACGCGCGCGGCCTGCACGTATTCGAGGTTGCGGATCTTGAGCACCGAGCCGCGCATGTAGCGCATGCCGCCGGGCCAGCCGAAGACGATCAGCACCAGGCTCACCGTCCAGATCGTGCGTTCCTCGAACAGGTTGAGCACCACGATCGCGGCGATGATCATTGGCAGGCCGAACACCACGTCGGCGATCCGCGACACGACCCCGTCGACGATGCCGCCGAAGTAACCGGCCAGCGAGCCGAGCACCGCGGCCAGCACGAAGGTCACCGCGGTGACTAGCAGGCCGATCGCGATCGACGGCCGGGCGCCGTGCACGACGTTGGCGAAGTAGTCGCAGCCCTGCATGTCGAAGCCGAACGGATGGCCCGGCGCCGGGCCCGCGCCGCTGAGCCGCAGCTCGCAGTGCATCGGATCGGCGGAGGTGAACAGGCTCGGCCAGACCGCCATCAGCACGTAGCCGGCGGCGATCAGCGCCGCGACCACGAACAGCGGCGCGCGCAGCGGCCTCGGCAGCCGCCCGACCGCGGTGAACCTCCGGCGGGGCGCGGCCCGGGTAGGAGTGGGGGAGAAGTCGGTCCGGTCAGCCATTGCGCACCCTCGGGTCGATGATTCCGTAGCTGATGTCCACCAGCAGGTTCACCAGCAGGTAGATCAGGATGATGAAGGTGGCCACGCCCACCACGATGGTGCCCTGCTGGGTCTGCACCGCCTGCACCAGCAGGCCGCCAATGCCGGGCAGGTTGAACACGCTCTCGACGATCACGGCGCCGCCGAGCATCGCCGCCAGGCTGAGCCCGAGATAGGTGACCACCGGGATCATCGAGTTGCGCAGCGCGTGCCCCCACACCACGCGACCGGCCGACGCGCCCTTTGCCCGCGCGGTGCGGATGAATTCGGCGCCCATCACGTCGACCAGGCTCGACCTGGTCAGCCGCGCCAGCGGCGCCGCTGCCTCCAGCGCCACCACCAGCGCGGGGAGGATGAAGCTCATCGGCCAGCCGTTGGCCACGCCCGCGATCGGGAACAGCTCCAGCTGCAAGCCGAACACCAGCTGCGCCATGAACGCGATGACGAATCCGGGCAGCGCCACGAAGAGCACCGTGAACGCCAGGGTCAGGTGGTCGCCGAAGCGGCCGCGGTGCAGCGCGCCGAAGATCCCGACCACGAGGCCGATCACCAGCTTGAACACCCAGGCGGTCAGCGCCAGCTGCAGCGTCGTCGGCCACCGCTCGGCGATCATCTCGAGCACCGGCCGGCCGAAGAAGTCGGTGCCGAAGTCGCCCTGGAACAACCCGGTCATGTACAGCAGGTACTGGGTGATCAGCGGTTCGTCCAGGTGGTACTGCTCGCGCAGCGCCGCCACAGTGGACGGTGGCATCGGCCGGTCGCCGGCGAGCGCGGCGATCGGGTCGCCGGGCATCGCGTACACCAGCGCGAAGATCAGGAACGTGACGCCGAACAACACCGGCAGCATCGCCGCGAAGCGGCGGACGACGTATCCGAGCATGTCGGCATCACCCCTCGCGGCCGGGGCCGCACTCGAACTCGGTCAGGTAGTACTGGAGGTCGCCGCCGAGCGTGACCGGCGTGGCGCACGGCGCGTGCGCGGCGTAGATGGCCGGGTAGTAGAGCGGAATCGCGGGCATGTCGTCGAGGATCAGGTCCTCGGCGCGCTGCCAGAGCCGCGCTGCTTCCAGCTCGTCGCCGGTGCCCAGCGCCTGGTTGATCAGTTCGTTGGCGCGCGGGTTGTCGTAGCGGGTGTACTCGTTGCCGTCGCCGCCCTTGCGGAACATGCCCAGGTACTGGTCGGGGCTGGGGTAGATGTCGCCCCAGAGGCTCAGCGCCGGGCCGGTCAGCTCGCCGCTGATCTGCGCCTGCGTGAGCTGGGCGGGCAGCACCGGCTTCAGCTTGACCTCGGCGCCCAGCTCCTGCCGCAGCGCGTTGGAGACGGCCAGCGCGATCTGCGACATCTCGGTGCCGCCACCGCCCCCGGTGTTGGAGTACCAGATGACCACCGGTTCCCGGAATCCGCCGGCTTCCGCGACGAGGCGGCGAGCCTCGTCCGGGTCGTACCGGCAGGCCGCGCAGGCGTCCGCCCGGTAGGGCGCGCCGACCGCCTCGACCAGCAGGGAACGGGCGGGGGTCGCCGTGCCGCGCAGCAGCGCCCCGGCCACCGCGTCGCGGTCGATCGACAGCGAGATCGCCTTGCGCAGCCGCGGATCGCGCAGCGACTCGACGTACTCGGGCACCAGCATCTGGGTGATCTGCCGCTGCTGCGGGATCGCGAACAGGCCGGAGTCGCCGAGCTGGGTGCGGGCGTCGTTGAGCAGGCCGCCGGGCAGGTTGCGCAGCACGTCGAGCTGCCCGGCCTGCACGTCGCGGTAGGCGGTGTCCTGCGACTGGTAGATCTTGAACTGGATCTCCTCGGCCGCACCGGGCGGTACCTCGCCCTGGTAGTCGTGCCAGCGCTGCAGCACGATCTTCTCGTTGCGGTCCCAGCGGACGAAGCGGTACGGGCCGTTGCCGATCGGCGTCTGCGAGTAGGCGGTGGGGTCGGCCAGGCCCTCCTTCGGGATCGGGCACGCGCTGTAGGAGGCGATGATCTTCGGGAAGTCGTAGTTGGGCTGCTTGAGCGTGACCTGCAAGGTCAGCGGCCCGAGCACTGCCAGCCCGCGCAGCGTGTCGCGCTGCGGCGGGTCCTCGTTGACCTCGTCGAAGCCGTCGATGACGCTGAAGGTGGAACTCGCCTTGTACGCGTTGGGGCCGTAGGAGACCGCGTTCCAGGTGTCCGCGTAGGTCTGCGCGGTGATCGGTTCGCCGTTGTGGAACGTGCGGCCGGGGCGCAGCGCGATCGTCCACACCCGACCGTCGGAGGTGCGCACGCTTTCCGCGCCGCGCATCCGGAGGTCGCCGGCCCTGGCGAAACCGAGGCCGGTCAGCGGCTCGCACAGTCCCATGTAGACCTGGCTGCCCGATTGCTGCTGCGAGTTGAGCTCCGGCGGGTCCGGGTACTGCGCGACCCGCAGCACTCGCCCGGCGTCGGCGTCGGGCATGCCGCAGCCCGTCAGCAGTGCCAGGCACATCCCGGCGGCGAGCACCAGCCGTCTCCGGAGCTTCTGGGGCATGTGTGGCTCTCCCTAACTCAGATAACCAGCTTGCGCATGCGTGCTCGTAAGTCCGAGTTATCGAGCAACTTCATGCAAGTTCGGTCATTATTAACGCGGCCGGTGGCGCCTGTCACTACCTCGGTCCGCATTGCCTGGAAAGCACTGGTCAACGCGCTTGATCCGGTGACGTCGCGTGGTTGGGGCGCTACGCACGGCTTCTTCGCGGTGGTCGTCACCGCAAGTCGGCGGCTCCTGCGGCAGCGATGATCGGGGCGATAGGCTGATTGATATTGATTGTTTGGTCTCTTGTTCGATCAAATTCGGGCATCTAGGCTGACGGCGTGGCGCGCTGCGACGGACTCCGCGTGGCGGTCCGGCAGTGCCCGGCCTCCCGCTGCGCCGTCGTTCGGCGGCGCACCGGGGAACCAGCTCGCCGCGGAAACGACAGGTTTTGGAGGACTTGATGACGTCTGGCGGATATCTCGTGGACGGCGAGATCGACAGCCAGCCGGAATGCTGGCTGCGCGCCGCGGAGCTGGCCCGGGAGGTGGCCGGCGTGCTGCCGGCCCGCGGTGAGCGGGTGGCCGTGGCCGGGTGCGGCACCTCCTGGTTCATGGCCATGGCGTACGCGACGCTGCGGGAAGCCGCCGGCGAGGGCGTGACGGACGCGTTCCCCGCGTCCGAGATGCCCATCGGCCGGCCCTACGACCGCGTGGTGGTGATCAGCCGCTCGGGAACCACCACGGAGGTGCTCGAACTCCTGCGGCGGCTGAGCGCAACGGTGCCCACGGTCGGGATCACCGCCGTCCCCACCGCGCCCATCGCGGAGGCCTGCGACGAGCTGGTCGCGCTGGAGTTCGCCGACGAGCAGTCCGTGGTGCAGACGCGGTTCGCGACGACCGCGCTGGCCCTGCTCCGCACTTCGCTCGGAGCGGATCTGACCGGGGCCGTCGCGGATGCCCGCGCCATGCTGGGCGCCGAGCTCGGCGCGCTCCCGGCCAGCGAGCAGATCACCTTCCTCGGGAAGGGCTGGACGGTCGGGCTGGCGCACGAGGCGGCGCTGAAGGTTCGGGAAGCCGCGGGCCTGTGGTCGGAGGCGTACCCGGCCATGGAGTACCGGCACGGCCCCATCAGCATCGCCGAACCCGGCCGGGTGACCTGGATGTTCGGCGAGACCCCGACCGGGCTCGCCGCCGAGGTCGCCTCGGCCGGAGCGGACTTCGTCGACAGCGGGCAGCGCGACCCGATGGCGCACCTGGTGCTCGCCCAGCGCGTCGCGGTGGCCGCGGCGGTGAAGCGCGAGCTGGACCCGGACAACCCGCGCAACCTGACCCGGTCGATCGTCCTGGACGACATGTGACGGACAACGCCGGAGGCCCCGTGGTCGGTGTCGACGTGGGCGGGACCGAGACGAAAGCGGTGCTGGTCGACGCATCGGGGACGGTGCTGGCACAGCGCCGCCACGCCACGCCGCCGCCGTCGCCCGACACGGTCCAGCGGGTGCTGGACCTGACGTCCTCGCTCGTCGCCGACCTTTCCGAGCGCGCCGCGCCGGCGGCCGTGGGCTTCGTCGTGCCGGGGATCGTCGACGAATCCCGGGGCGTCGCGGTGTTCTCGGGGAACCTGGGGTGGTTGGACGTGCCGTTCGCCTCGTTGCTCGCGGAGCGGATCGGGCTGCCGGTCGCCTTCGGGCACGACGTCCGGGCCGGGGCGCTGGCGGAACACCGGCTCGGTGCCGCCCGGGAGGCGAGCGACGCCGTGTTCCTCCCGGTCGGCACCGGAATCTCGGCGGCGCACGTGCAATCCGGTCGGGTCCACGCCGCAGGCGGATACGCGGGGGAGATCGGGCAGGTCCCCATCTCGGCTCGGATTCGCCTGGAGGAGGTCGCGTCCGCGGGCGCGATCAGCCGGCGCTACCAGGACCGGACCGGGACTCCGGCGGCGGGCGCGGCGGACGTGGCGAGGCGGGTCGCCGCAGGGGACCCGGTCGCCACCGCCGTCTGGGACGAGGCGGTCAATGCGCTGGGCGGCGCGCTGATCTGGCTCACCGCCTTGCTGGCGCCGGAAGTCGTCGTGGTGGGCGGTGGCCTGTCTCAGGCCGGGCCGATGCTGTTCGACCCGCTCACCCGTCGCGTGGAAGAGGACTGGAACCTCCAGCGCACGCCGCGGATCGTGCCCGCCGCGCTCGGCGATCGCGCGGGCAGCCTGGGCGCGGCGCTGCTCGCCGCCGAACTGGTGGGGACGACATGATTCTCGGCGGCGGCAAGGTCGTCACGGCTGACTCCGCCGTCCTCGACCCCGGCTGGGTGGAGGTGCGCGACGGCCGGATCGCCTCCACCGGGGCCGGGCGGGCGCCGAAGCCCGTCGACGTCGACCTGCGGAATCGGTGGCTGGTGCCGGGTTTCGTCGACATGCACGTGCACGGCGGCGGGGGAGCCGCGTTCCAGGACGGGACTGGGGAAAGGGTCCGGCGGGCTCGAAGGCGAAGCCGGCTCGCTGGCTCCTGGCCGCCCAGCCGACCTCGTCGTGCTCACGGACGACTTCCTCGTCGACGCCGTGTTCGCGCGCGGCAAACCGGTCATCAACCACACTGAAAAGAGGTAGCAGCCATGCCTTTGGTCGGCACCGGCAGCGTCGTCGACGCCGCCGTCCGCACCGGTCTCGGGGTCGGTGCGTTCAACGTCATCGGGCTCGAACACGCGGATGCCCTGGTGACCGGCGCCGAGCGCGCGGGGGCCCCGGTGGTGTTGCAGATCAGCGAGAACTGCGCGCGCTACCACGGCGCGCTGGAGCCGATCGCGTGCGCGACGCTCGCCCGCGCCCGCAGGGCCGAGGTGCCGGTGGCCGTGCACCTGGACCACGCCGAGTCCGAAGATCTGGTCGCCGAGGCCATCGAGCTCGGGTTCGGCTCGGTGATGTTCGACGCCTCGAAGCAGAGCTACGAGGAGAACGTGGCCCGCACGCGCGCAGTCGTGACCAGGTGCCACGACGCCGGGCTCTGGATCGAGGCCGAGCTGGGCGAGGTCGGCGGCAAGGACGGCGTCCACGCGCCGGGGGCCCGCACCGATCCGCGCGAGGCCGCCGACTACGTCGCCGCCACCGGCGTGGACGCGTTGGCCGTCGCGGTCGGCACCTCGCACACGATGGTGACGCGGGACGCCTCGCTCGACTTCGAGCTCATCAAGCGGCTCGACGACGCGCTGAGCGTTCCCCTCGTGCTGCACGGTTCTTCTGGCGTGTCCGACGAGGACCTCGGCTCCGCCATCCGCAGCGGCATGACCAAGATCAACATCTCCACGCACCTGAACAAGACGTTCACGGAGTCGGTGCGGCAGGTCCTGGCGGGCAGCCCGGCCCTGGTCGATCCGCGCAAGTACCTCACCGCGGGCAAGGACGCCCTCGCGGCGGAAACCGCGCGCCTGCTCGGGGTCTTGCGGCTCGGCACCGGCTCGCCCCAGGATGCGACCGGATGATCATCACCGTCACCCCGAACCCCGCGCTGGACGTCAGCTACCGGGTGGAGCACGTCCTCCCCGGGGAATCGCACCGCGTCCGCAGCGTCCACGAACGCGCCGGGGGCAAAGGTCTCAACGTCAGCAGGGTCCTGCACGGCCAGGGCGTCCCGACGCTCGTTGCCGCCCCTGTCGGGGGCGTCCTCGGCGACGTGATCCGCGACGACCTCACCGCTGCCGGGATCGAGCACGCGCTGCTGCCGGTGTCCGCTCCCACCCGCAAGACCGTCGCGGTGATCGCCGAAGCGGACGCCGGCGAGGCGACGCTGTTCAACGAGCCCGGCGGCCACCTGGGCGGCGAGGACTGGCAGCGGCTCAGGGCCCTCGTCGCCGAGCGGCTGACCACCGCTTCGGTCCTCGTGTGCTCGGGAAGCCTGCCGCCCGGGTGCGCGGCGAGCAGCTACGCCGAGCTGGTCCGGGACGCCCACACCCGCTCGGTGCCCGCGGTGGTCGACGCCACGGGCCCCGCGCTGCTGGCGGCGGCTGAAGCCGGCGCGGACCTCGTCAAGCCCAATGCCGCCGAACTCCGCGAAACGACAGGACATGACGACCCGCTCAGCGGAGCTCAGCAGCTGCGCGACCGCGGCGCGGCAGCCGTGGTCGTCTCCCTCGGCCCGGACGGATTGCTCGCGGTCACAGATGAGGGGGTCTGGCGCGCAGCGCCGCCCTTCGCGGTGAGCGGCAACCCGACGGGAGCCGGTGACGCGGCGGTGGCGGCGTTCGCCGCCGGCATCATGCGCCGGGAGACCTGGCCCGAGCGCCTGCGCAATGCCGTTGCGTGGTCGGCAGCCGCGGCAGCGGCGCCGGTCGCGGGCACGCTCGACCGCCGCGTGCTCCGGGACATCGCCGACAACATCACGATCGAACCGCGGGCCGCCGACGGGACGCGCGGGTAGTTGCTTGAAAATGACTCGGCGGACGGGAAAAGGGGCCTCGGGATCCGGCGCAGCACGACCTGCTGGATGCCGGATCGACGGGCCGTTCGCGCCGGGCCTGCGCGGAACACCTGTCACCCGGTGAGCGTTTATGAGCGATACTGGGCGTGGAGTGATCGATTCTGCGTTCGGCCGAAGGATGGGGGACACCGGTGGACCGGCATGCGCGACTGTCCGCGTTGCTCGACCTGCTCGGGGAACGAGGCAAGGTCACAGTGGACGAGATCGCCGAAGTGCTCAACGCTTCCGCGGCCACGGTTCGCCGCGATCTCGATCACCTCGCGGAGCAGCAGCTGCTGACCCGCACGCGCGGCGGAGCCGTCGCCCAGAACATCTCCTACGACCTGCCGCTGCGCTACAAGGCCGCCCGGAACGCGCGTGAGAAGGGGCGCATCGCCCGAGCGGCTGCGGCGATGGTCGCGCCGGGTGCGGTGGTCGGGGTCAACGGGGGTACGACCACCACCGAAATCGCGCGCAGCCTCGTGTCGCGCGCCGATATCGGCGACTCCGGCGAACGCACGTCGCTGACCATCGTCACCAATGCCCTGAACATCGCCAACGAGCTCGTCGTCAGGCCCCAGGTGAAGATCGTGGTGACGGGAGGCGTGGCGCGACCGCAGTCGTTCGAACTCACCGGGCCGCTCGGCACCCACCTCCTCCAGGAGATCACCCTCGACATCGTGTTCCTCGGCGTGGACGCCGTCGACCCGTCGCGCGGCGCGTTCGCGCACAACGAGGCCGAAGCCAGCATCAACCGCCTCATGACCGAACGCGCCGACCGCGTGGTCGTCGTCGCCGACAGCTCCAAGCTCGACCGCAGCGCCTTCGCCCACATCTGCCCGGTGGAGTCGATCGACATGCTGCTGACCGACTCGAACGCGCCCGCCGAACTCATCCAGCGCTTCGACGCCGCGGGAGTACCGGTCAAAGCGGTGTGAGCCGGAGGGGCGGCGTCGGGCGCCCGGCGTTTTCGTTAGTGTGGTCGAAGGGCATCCGATCTTCGCAGGGGAGTGCGAGCATGGGGCTTTTCGACGGGATAATGGGCAACGCTTCGCGGGTCGACCCCCGTGCGGCAGCGCAGGAGTTCGGGCGCTTGCTGGCGCAGGGGGAGGAGATCCACGCCGCGTACCAGTTGATCCGGGACTCGTTCCTCTTCACGGACCGGCGCCTGGTCCTCGTCGACAAGCAGGGCATGACCGGCCGGAAGGTCGAGTACCACTCGATCCCGTACCGCAGCATCACCCACTTCTCCGTCGAGACCGCCGGCACCTTCGACCTCGACGCGGAGCTGAAGATCTGGCTCTCCGGCACGGCCGAGCCGATCACGAAGCAGTTCGGCAAGGGCGTCGACGTCTACGAGGTCCAGGCCCTCCTGAGCGCCTACGTGGCACGCTGATCAGTTGCCGGCCGCCGAGCTGCGCTGGGAGCATTCCGGGTCCAGCAAGGCGTTCCTGGGCACCGAAGAGTTCGGGCGATCTCGCCGGTGCTGATCAGGGCCAACACCTCGCGGCAGGGCACCGATTTCGTCGTGGGTGCGCAGCCGTGACCGGGAGTCCCAGCTGCGCACCCGGACACATCAATAGCCCAACCGTGCGTCGGTCTCAGCGCGGCTGACCCGCACGGTGTCGCCGGTGTCGCCGCTGTCAAGCACCTCGATCCGAACACCCGATTGCGGGTCCGTGAATGACTGCCCGGGGAGGAATGCCCCGTCATCCAGCGGCTTGCAGCCGTTTTCCGGCGTGGTGCTGGGTTGCGCGTCCAACACCTGGACCGGCCCCTGACCGGTCTGGATCGCCGTGTCGACCCGGTAGATCAGCACGCCGGACGAGCAGGAGGCGGCATCGAGGCCTGTGGCGCGTCGGGATTCGGCGACGAATGCGGTGGTCGGTCCGGTGCGCACGACCGCGATCTTGTTTCCGCCGGGCTGCTCGACGGCGGTCAGCCGGGCGGTGACCTCGCCCGGACCGGGTAGGCAGACGACCTGCTCGTCGTGGCTCCAGCCGAGCTTCCAGGAGTGCCAGCCCAGCGGGTGCGGTGCGGCACCGCTGATGTCGCCCATGACGTCCCACCCTCCCGCGTGGCGGTGGATGTCGGGACCGGTGAAGGAGTACAGATCGGGAAGCCCGAACGTGTGCCCGGTTTCGTGGGGTGCGACCTCGTAGCCCCAGTGCCACATGTCCTGACCGAAGGTGACCGCCCACTTGATCCTGGTGCCATCGGCGACGACGCCGGGGGTGGCGGGCGCGAACAGGTAGGTCGGCGAGAACGTCACCGCCGCAGCGGTTTTCGGGGGGACGATGTAGACCAGGTCGTACGACGAGAAGTCCACGTGCGGGTCGGCAGCGGTGATGGCATCCCGGACGTACTGCTCGTGCTCTTCGAACGTGATGCCGCGGTCGAAACCGTACGTGGTGGACTCCCGCGGCATCCGCAGCCAGCGGTCCAGCGGGGTGATGTCCAGTCCGACCTCGCCGTAGGACGCTTGGTCCAGCCATTCCGCGGCCGGCTTCAGGTGATCGGCGTAGGTCGATGTCGGCCCGTCGGCCGGGGCGTCGGGAAAGTCCGCGAAGAGCATGAGGGTGCGGATTCGGCCGCTGGGCTTGAGGAACTGGACCGGATCGGTGTTGTGCCCCTCGTCTGTCCAGCCGGTCTGGCCGGGCAGAGCGCACTGCTGGGGGTCAGTTGCGCGAGCTGGTTGCGGGGTCGGTGCGGCGGCGACTGCGGTCGTGGTGGCGGCGGCGAGCAGGGTCAGCGAAGCGGCGAGCGGCAGCAACGCTCGTGTTGGGGTTGGCAACGAAGCCTCCAAAATTACGGTGGAATCGGGTCCTCAGACCCGTCCGGCGGCCATTTCCATCAGTCGGGCCAGTACGCGATCACCGGACGCGGTGACGCCGTTGTGCTCCCACTCGTTGGTGACCCACGCGCGCAACCCGCCCACCGCGCGAGCTGTGCCGAGCGAGAGTTCAGCGTCCACGTACATGTCGTCGTGGTAGATCACCGCGGCCACCGGCACTTCGTTGGAGGCCAGTCGTGGCGGGTCGTAGAGCGGGGGCCAGCCGGTGCGATCGGCGAGCAACTGGAGCGCTCCCGCGAAGGGGCGCAGTCCCGCGATCTCGTCGAACATCCAGGGGTAGAACATCTCGCCGGTGAACAGCAGCGGATCGGCGTCCGGGTCGAATTCCGGGAAGTCCGCCATGGCGTGGTGAGCCGCCCACGAGGTCGGCTCGTCGCCCTGGGCGTAGGCCGATTCCTGCAGCGCGGCGAACAGCGGGTTGTCCACGAAGCCGGTCAGGTTCATCACCTGGTAGCGGAACGTCGCGGAGAGGTCCCCGTCCGGACCGAACGCCTCGTCGAGCAACCAGTGCACGCGCTCGAACCCGTCGCCCATGCCGAAGACGAGCCCCAGGGTGCGAAGCCGTTGCACGGTCAGCCGGTCCCCGTCCGGCAGCAGGACCACGTTGCGCGCGAGCAGGTCGGCAATCCGGCGCACCAGGTCGCGATCTCCTGGATAGCGGGCGTAATAGGCGGAGACCTTGTCCCGAACCCGGGGATAGGTGCGCGCGTAGACCTCGTCGGCGGTGGCGTTCAAACCTGGCAGGCCACCGGTGACGTAACAAGCGCGCAGTCCCTCGGGAGCTCGGGAGAGGTAGGTCAGCGTGATGAAGCCGCCGTAGCTCTGCCCCAGCGTTTCCCAGGGTTCGTCCCCGCACAGTCGCCGCCGGATCAGCTCCGCGTCCGCGACGATCGAGTCCGCGCGGAAGTGGCAGAGGTGGGCCGCCAGATCGGCGGCTGATCCGTACCGCGCGGCCGCACGGGCGGTCACCGGACTGCTGCGGCCGGTGCCCCGCTGGTCCAGGAGCAACACGCGGTGGGTCTTGAGGGCGTGGCCGAGCCATCCTTCGGACGCGCTCAGCGGCCGCGGGGACTTACCACCTGGTCCGCCCTGCAGGTACAACAGCCAGGGCAGCCGCTCTCCTGCGCGAACCGGGTCGACCATCTCGCGGGCGAAAACCTCGATCGACGGGCCGCCCGGATCGGCGTGATCCAGCGGCACTGGAAACAGGTGATCGGTCACTGCGACACCAGGAAGGCGGTACGTGCGGTTCATGGGGTCCTTTCTTCGGGGAAGTGGCAGGCCACCTGGTGGCCGGGCGTGATCGTGCGCAGCGCGGGACGCTCCTGCTCGCAGCGCTGCGCGGCCTTGGGACATCGCGTGCGGAAGGGACAGCCGCTGGGCGGAGCCAACGGGCTGGGCAGGTCGCCGTGGAGCACGATCCGCTCGCGGGAGCGCTCCGCATCAGGGTCGGGCAGCGGCACGGCGGACAGCAGCGCGCGGGTGTAGGGGTGGGCCGCCCGGGAGAACAGCGTGTCGCGATCGGCCGTCTCGACCACGGTGCCGAGGTACATGACCGCGATTCGGGTGCTGATCTGGCGCACCACGCCGAGGTCGTGCGCGATGAACACGTAGCTCAGCCCGAATTCGTCCTGCAGATCCTTCAGCAGGTTGAGGATCTGCGCCTGCACCGAGACGTCCAGCGCCGAGACCGGCTCGTCGCAGACCACCAGCCGGGGCCGCAACGCCAGTGCCCGCGCGATGCCGATCCGCTGGGCCTGGCCTCCGGAGAACTCGTGCGGGAAGCGGGATGCGTGTTCCGGCCGCAGCCCCACCCGCTCGAGCAGTTGCTCGACCGGTTCGTTCGGCGCCAGTCCCTGGTACTGGAACGGTGCGGTCAGGATCCGCCGGACCGTCTGCCGCGGATTCAGCGATGAGAACGGGTCCTGGAAGATCATTTGAAGTTCCCTGCGGACCGGTCGCAACGCGGCCTCGCCCAGTGGCGCGAGTTCCCGGCCGGCGAACCGCACGGTCCCGCTCGTCGGCGTGTCCAGCCGGGTGAGCAGCCGCCCCACCGTCGACTTGCCGCAGCCGGACTCGCCCACCACGCCCAACGTCTCGCCCTGGGCCACGTGCAGCGAGATTCCGTCCACAGCGGACACGTAGCCGATCCGCTGCCGGGTCAGGCGATGCCGCACCGGGTACCGCTTCACCAGGTTCTGCGCTTCCAGCAACGGCGGTTTCACGGAGCCTCCACTGTGGGCAGCCGGTGCGGGAGAGGTCCCTCGACGCGGGGTACGCAGTCGAGCAAGCCACGGGTGTAGGCGTTCTCCGGCTGGTAGAACACCTTTCGGACCGGGCCCCGTTCCACCTCGCGTCCGCCGTGCATCACCACGACGTCGTCTGCGAGCCCGGCGACCACCCCCATGTCGTGGGTGATGAGCATGATCGCGGTGCCGGATCGTTCGCGCAGATCGCGCAGCAGGTCCAGGATCTGAGCCTGCACGGTCACATCGAGCGCGGTGGTCGGCTCATCGGCGATGAGCAGGTCGGGTTCCAGGCACAACGCCATCGCGATCATGACGCGTTGCCGCATGCCACCGGAGAACTCGTGCGGATAGGCCCGGGCCCACCGCTCGGGCTGCGGGATGCCCACCCGATCCAGCATGCGCACCGCCACGCGATGCGCCTCGCGGCGCCCTACCGGGCGGTGCGCCCGGTAGGCCTCGGCGATTTGGAAAGCCACCGGGTAGTACGGGTTCAGGCAGGACAGCGGATCTTGGAAGATCATCGCTATCCGGTCACCGCGCAACCTGCGCAGCCGACGTCGGGCCCACGGGCCCGCAGCGGCAAGATCCCGCCCGTCGAAGTGGATCTCGCCGGTGATCTCGGCGTCGGGCAGCAGCCCCATGACAGCCAGACTGGTGACCGACTTGCCGCTGCCCGATTCCCCGACCACGCCGAGCACCTGCCCGGCCGTCAGGTCGAGGTCGAGGCCGTCCACCGCGCGCACCCCGGATGCGAAGTCGACGGTCAGACCGCGTACGGACAACAGGTTCATCCGGCGACCCTCACTCTCGGATCGAGCAGCGCGTAGAGCAGATCGACGGCGAGGTTGGCGGTGATCACGAACGGCGCCGCGAACAGCGTCACGCCGAGGATGACCGGCTGGTCGGCGCTGGTGATCGCGTCGGCCGCGAGTTTGCCGACACCGGGCAGGCCGAACACCGACTCGGTGATCAGCGCTCCGCCCAGCAGCGCACCCAGATCCATCCCGAAAATCGTCACGATCGGCATCAGCGCTGGACGCATCGCGTGCCGCCGCAGGACGACCGGCTCGGCCAAGCCCTTGGCCCGCGCCGTGCGCACGTAGTTCTGCCCGAGGCTTTCGAGCATCTCGCCGCGCGTCACCCGCGCGTAGATCCCGGCGTAGAGCATCGCCAGTGCGATCCACGGCATGAGCATCGACTCGGCCCAGCCGATCGGATCTTCGGTGAAGGCGACCTCCTGCGGGTAAGGCAGCACTTGCAGCGTGACCACCAGAACGTATTGCAGCACCAGCGCGGTCAGGTAGATCGGCAGCGAGATCCCGCCGAGCGCGGCGATCATCGCCATCCGGTCCCAAGCGCTGCCACGGCGCAGAGCGGAGATCACCCCCGCGGCGACGCCGACGTACAGCCACAGCACCGCGGCCCCCACCGCGATCGAGATGCTGACCGGAAGCCGGTCGGTGAGCATCTCCCAGACCGGCTGGTTCGTCTGGAAGCTGAAGCCCAAGCAGGGGAAGGGGCAGGTGATGACCTGCTCGCCGGTGCCGTACGTCCGGCCCGCGACGATCCCGCCGAGGTAGTTCGCGAACTGCTCGGGCGCGGGCCGGTCGATGCCGAGCGTCGAGCGGATCTCGGCGATCCGCTCGGGGCTGCACGCCTTGCCGCAGGCACTCTGCGCCGGGTCGGCGGGCATGAGGTGGAACACCGCGAAGGTGAGCCCGCAGACCACCAGCAGGATCGCGGCCGCCGCCGCAAGCCTGCGGATCAGGAAAACGATCATGGTTGCCCGCTCCTGGGATCGAACACGTCGCGCACGGCGTCGCCGAGCACGTTGAACGCCAGCACGGTGATGAACAGGAAGGCGCCGGGAATCAGGAAGTACAGCGGGTCGGCGGCGTACCACGGCACCGCGGCAGCGATCATCTGCCCCCACGACGGCGTCGGTGGCCGAACCCCCACCCCGAGGAAGGAGAGCCCCGCCTCGGTGGCGACGTAGCTCGGGACCGACGTGGTCGCGACGACCAGGATCGGGCCGCTCAGGTTGGGCAGGACCTCCCGCACCAGCAGCGCCCGGCGGGAGGCGCCGAGCGCCCGGGCCGCCGAGACGAACTCGCTGCGGGCCAACACCGCGGCCTGTCCGCGAACGATCCGCCCCACGTACGGCCAGCCGAAGAAACCGAGCACTACCACCAGCAGCGCCTCCCGATCGGCGTCCGGTGCCGCGGAGATCAGCGCGATCATGAAGATCAGGCTGGGAAACGACATCAGCAGGTCCATCACCCGGCCGATCGCGGCGTCGACCAGCCCGCCGAAGAAGCCCGCCGCCAAGCCCAGCGCGCTGCCCAGCACCACCGAGACAGCCGTGGCGAGCAGGGCGATGAGCAGGGAGACCCGCGCACCGTAGACGATGCGAGCCAGGATGTCCCGGCCGGTGATCGGCTCGACGCCCAGCCAGTGCTCGGCACTGATCCCGCCGAACGCGCCGCGTGGCAACCCGCCGAGCACGGGGTCGAGGGTCCCGGTGTCGAACGAGGTCGGCGACGTGCCGGCGAGCCCGGTGACCAGTGGAGCGGCGAGCGCCACGAGCACCAGTGCGGCTACTACCGCGAGTGCGGCCACCGTTGACCACTGCGCGCACAGCCTGCGCAGCGCGGGGGCATCCGTCCGCGCGGGGAGCGCCGTCGCGGGTGCCGGCATCGGCGGGGCGGTCATTTGCGCAGCCCCACCGACGCGAGGTCGATCCTGCCGACGTAGGCGATGTGCCCGTACGCGCCGGCGACGTTGCCTCCCACCAGGATCGGCGAGCGGTCCCACAAGAACGGCACAACCGGGACGTCCTGCATGATCTCCTTAGCCAGTTCGCCGTAGGCGGCCGCTGCTCTCGCCGGATCGGTCATCGCGGCGATCTCGTCGAACTTCGCGTTGACCGGCGCGGAGTTGTACTGGGCGCGGTTGTTGTTTCCCACGCCGGTGATCAGCCGTCCGTCCAGCACCGTCGGCAGGTAGGTCGAGGCACCCGGCCAATCGGGCGTCCAGCCGTCGATCACCAGGTCGTGCTGCTCGGTGGTGTTGCCCACCACGCTGTAGTAGGCCGACGAGCTGATCTCGTTGATCTTCACCTCGATCCCGGCTCGGCCGAGGGCTGCCTGCACGCTCTCGCCCTGAGCCCGGCCAACGGCGGTGGCCGGGACGTCGAGGGTGATCGTGATGCCCGGTGCGGTGCCCGCCTCGGCGAGCAACGCCTTGGCCTTGACCGGGTCGCCCCTGCCATCCGGGCTTGGAAACGGATCTTCCGGGACATGGCCGGGTATCGACGGTGGTAGCAGGGTGGTGGCGAGTTCCCCGGCGATCGGGCCTCCCCTGGTGGTGCGCAACGCATCCTTGTCGAGCGCGTAGGCGATCGCCCGGCGGACGAGCACGTTGTCCAGCGGCTTGCGGGAGGTGTTGATCGCCAGGTAGCGCGTGTTGATCGACTCGCCCGTCACGAGTCGGCTGTGCAGCCTCGGATCCGTCATCACCCGTCCTACCGAGGACGGGCCGATCGGTTCCATCGCGATCGCATCGGCGTCCTCGCCCTGGGCGGCGATCAGCCGCTGGTCGACCACTGCGGCATCCAGGCCCAGCTCGATCACGATCTTGTCGGGGAGCCCCTTGCGCACCTGGTCGGTGGACGGATCCCAATGCGGGTTGCGCGCCAACTCCAGCCGCTTCTTGGGTTCGAACCGCTCGATCCGGTACGGGCCGGAGGAGAAGGGCCGCGCGTAATAACCAACGCCCGTGTCCTCGTCCGCCGGCACCGGGGCGAACAACGGCAACGACATCGCCGAACCGAAATCGGCCACCGGGCGGTTGAGCTTGAACACGATCGTCTTGTCGTCCGGGGTCTCGATCGAATCCAGACCGCCGCCGTCCCGGTACGGGCCGTGGTACGACTCGCCGCCGACCAGCCAGGTCCTGGCGTACGGTGGTCCCTCGGGCAGTTCGGGCGCGAACGACCGCTGCACCCCGTACTTGATGTCCCCGCTGGTGATCGGGCGGCCGTCCTCGAACCGCACGCCGTCCTTGAGCGTGAAGGTCCAGGTCCTGCCGCCGTCACCGGGACGGCCGGTGTCGGTGGCCAGGTCGGGCACGATCGTCCCGCCGTTCTGACCGGGTGCTGCGGCGTACGTGGTCAGCGTCCGGTAGATCAGCCTGCCCACGTTCTGCGAGTGCGTGGGGTAGTTCCGGGCCGGGTCGAGATGTTCGATGCCGATGCTGGAGAGCACGTGCAGCGTGCCGCCCCGGACGGCTTCGCCGGCCGGCCCGCTACCGCCGTCCGCCGCTGCGCCGCAACCGGCTGCGGCGGCGAACGCCAGCGCCAGGCTCGCCGCCAGTCCAGCGCGCCGTTTGCCCACTGACTGCTCACTGCGATGTGACATGCAAGGAAGAGTGCTGACGGCGGATGGTGGTGGGGAGCTCTCAGCTGCCCATAACATCGCGCTATGGAGCTGGAAGTTCGCCATCTGCGCGTTGTTTGCACGATCGCGGAAACGGGCAGTCTGACCCGCGCAGCCGCCGCGCTGCACCTGACCCAGCCCGGCCTGAGCGCCCAGTTGCGGCGAATCGAGACCATGCTCGGCGGGCGGCTGTTCGATCGCCGCACCAGCGGGGTGTCGCCCACCGCGCTCGGTGAACTGGTCCTCTCCCGTGCGAGGGCGGTGTTGCCCACCCTCGACGAGCTGATGAACACCGCCGCGCTGGCTGCCCGCTCGGAGGCGATGCCGCCCCGCCGGATTCGCCTCGGGTCGGTCAACGCGCCGCTGCTCGGCGGTCTGATCGAAGCCGCCCGGACGTTGCACCCGCAGGCCGAGATCACCTCCCGCGAGCAGTACTCCCCGATACCGCTGGTCGACGATGTCGCCGCGGGCCGCCTGGAAGCGGCGGTGGTCGGCGACAACCCCGGATACGAGCTGCCGCCCCAAGGCGGGGTCGTGCTGCATCCGGTCGCCACCGAGCCGGTTTTCGCGATGCTGCCCGCCGCACATCCCCTGGCGGACCAGGACGAGGTCGAGCTCGCCGATCTGGTGCGCGAGGATTGGGCGGGGCCGCGTCCTGACGACCGCACTCCGGAGTATTGGGCGAGAGTCGTGCTCGGCACCGGCAGGCGAGTGCGCATGCCGTACGTGGCGGAGGGCCGATTGCTCGTGGACATCGTGCGCCACGGCCACGCGGTCAGCCTCTGCCAGGCCACGTTCGACGAGGTTCCGGGCCTCGCGATACGTCCCATCGCGGGCAATCCGATCTGGTACCGGCACCTGGTGGCCTGGCATCGCGACGGCCCGCTGGCCGAATCCGCTGACTTCATCGGCAGGCACGTGGCCGAGGCCCACGAGTCGGCCTGCGCCCGCAATCCGGTCTACACGCGCTGGCACGCTCGCCACCGCTCCGGTGAGACCGGCGCGGAAACCACCCCTCGGCCATTGCCGGAAGCCGAGTCCGAGCTCGTTGCCGAAGCCTGACGGAGGAGTTCTGCAGCCGAGATCCAACGCGGGCCCGACTGCTGCAGATGATCCACCGAGAACACTTCTCCGAGTGTCGCGCGCCCAGGACTCACCGGTGCAGTGCTTGGAGGAAGTCCAGGCCCAGGCGGCGGACGGCTTCGATGTCGAGTTGGTAGCGGACTACCGCACCCTCCCGGTGGCCGTGCACGAGACCGGTCTCGTGGGGCTGCCTGAAGTGACGTGACACCTGCGGGCAGTCATTTCCAGGCGCATCGCGAGTTCGGTGGGTGCGTGAATTCTGCGGACGGATCTGAAGTGTCGCTCGGAGATTCGGTGGCCTGGAGCGGGCCTGGACGACTGCATCGGATCGACATCTTCGGCGCATGCAGCGCGGCGACCACTCCGGGAGAGCGACGCGACTTCAAGGTGATCTTTTTCGTCCACATCGGACGCCAAAATAGGGAATGCATTCCCTCCCACTTCAACATATAGCGCACCGGGGGGCTTGCGGCAAGACCCAGGTGGTGCCGCAGAATCTCCGGCCGGAGCCAGAACCTGCGGAATTGTGCGGGCGCTGGCCGAACGCAACCTTGCTGAATCGGGGATTCATGTACGACGTGATCATTGCCGGTGGCGGGCCGACCGGCTCGATGCTGGCCGGTGAGCTGCGGCTGCACGGTGTGCGCGTGCTCGTGCTGGAGAAGGAGGCGGAGCCGGCCGAGCACGTCCGCGGGCTCGGCATGCACGTGCGCAGCATCGAGATCATGGACCAGCGCGGCCTGCTGGAGCGGTTTCTCGCGCACGGCCAGGAGTATCCGCTCCATGGTTTCTTCGCCGGTATCGCCAAGCCGTCGCCGGACAGGTTGGACACCGCGCATTCGTACGTCCTCGGCATCCCGCAGACCATCACCGATCGCCTGCTGGTCGAGCACGCCGAGGAGGTCGGCACCGAGATCCGGCGCGGCTGCGAACTGGTCGGGCTCAGCCAGGACGACCACGGGGTGACCGCCGAGCTGGCCGACGGCACGCGGTTGCGTGCGCGCTACCTCGTCGGCTGTGACGGTGGCCGCAGCGCGGTGCGGAAGTTGCTCGGTATCGCCTTCCCCGGCGAGCCCTCCACGACCGACATGCTGCTGGGCGAGCTGGAGGTCACCGCGCCGCCGGAGACGGTGGCCGAAGTGGTGGCCGAGATCCGCAAGACCAATCGGCTGGTCGGGGCCGGGCCCGCCGGCGACGGCTTCTACCGCGTCGTCGTGCCTGCCGCGGCGGTGGCCGAAGATCGCTCGGTTCCGCCGACCCTCGAGGAGATCAGGCAGCAGCTGCGGGTGTTCGTCGGAACCGACTTCGGTGCGCACTCGCCGCGCTGGCTGTCCCGCTTCGGCAACGCCACCCGGCTGGCCGAGCGATACCGGGTCGGCAGGGTGCTGCTGGCCGGCGATGCGGCGCACATCCACCCGCCGATGGGCGGGCAGGGGCTCAACCTCGGCGTCCAGGACGCGTTCAACCTCGGCTGGAAACTGGCCGCCGAGCTCGCCGGCTGGGCACCGGAGGGACTGCTGGACAGCTACCAGGCAGAACGGCACCCGGTGGCCGCTGCCGTGCTGGACAACACGCGCGCCCAGATGGAGCTGCTGTCCACCGAGCCCGGCCCGCAGGCGGTGCGCCGGCTGGTGTCGGAACTGATGGACTTCGAGGAGGTGTGCCGGTACCTGATCGAGAAGATGACCGCGATCGACATCCGCTACGACTTCGGCGAGGGGCATGACCTGCTCGGTCGGCGGCTGCGGGACGTGACGCTGAAGCAGGGGCGCCTCTACGAGCTGATGCGCGGTGGCCGTGGCCTGCTGCTCGACCGGAGCGGCCTGCTCTCGGTGGAGGGCTGGGCGGACCGGGTCGACCACGTCGTCGACACCAGCGAGGAACTGGACGTGCCCGCCGTGCTGCTGCGGCCGGACGGCCACGTGGCCTGGGTCGGCGACGATCAGCAGGATCTGCTCAGCCGACTGCCGCGCTGGTTCGGCGCCGCAGTCGGCTGAGCTCGCAGGTGTGATCGGAACCCGTTGAGAATCCCGCATCGACGGCCCAGCGTCTCTTGTGGACGATGTGCGGGCCTGCTGCGGGAAGGCCGATGTCAAGCCGCCGTATGCGCCAGCCGGTGATCGGCCAGGTCGCGGTACTCCGCTGATCGTGACCTGGTCGACCGGCACTCGCCACTGGCACCTTGCCGGTGAACCCGCGCCGGTCGGCGTCGTGGACCTGGTCGACGCCCTGGACCGCTCCGCGACCTGAATGCGAGCTCCCGGTCCGGCACGTGCTGTGACGAAGGCCGAGGAATCAGCCGGTGGGCCGGGGCGTTGGAGCGGTTATGAAGCGCATCGGATTCCTGTCGTTCGGGCACTGGTCCGACACTCCGCATTCGCAGACCAGGACCGCCTCCGACTCGTTGCTGCAGGCCATCGACCTCGCCGTGGCGGCCGAGGAGCTCGGTGCCGACGGTGCTTTCTTCCGGGTGCACCACTTCGCCCAGCAGCAGGGCTCCCCGTTCCCGCTGCTGGCCGCGATCGGCGCCAAGACCTCGCGCATCGAGATCGGCACCGGCGTGATCGACATGCGGTACGAGAACCCGATGTACATGGCGGAGGACGCCGGGGCGGCGGACCTGATCTCCGAGGGCAGGCTCCAGCTCGGCATCAGCCGCGGCTCGCCGGAGCAGGTGATCGATGGGTGGCGGTACTTCGGCTACCGGCCGAACGAGGGCGAGACCGAAGCCGAGATGGCCCGCAGTCACACAGAGGTGCTGCTGAAGGTGCTGGAAGGCGAGGGGTTCGCCGAGCCGAACCCGCGCCCGATGTTCGCCAACCCGCCCGGGCTGCTGCGTGTCGAGCCGCACTCCGAGGGCCTGCGGGAGCGGATCTGGTGGGGCGCCGCCTCTAACAGCACCGCGGTGTGGGCGGCCAAGCTCGGCATGAACCTGATGAGCTCGACCCTCAAGGACGACGAGGGCGGGTCGCCGTTCCACGTGCAGCAGGCCGAGCAGATCCGCGCGTTCCGCAAGGCGTGGGCCGACGCCGGGTGGCAGCGCGAACCGCGCGTGTCGGTGTCGCGCAGCATCTTCGCGCTCACCAATGACCTGGACCGCGCGTACTTCGGCCGCGACAGCGGCAGCGCGGACCACGTCGGCTACATCGAAGAGAACACGCGGTCCATCTTCGGCCGCACCTACGCCGCCGAGCCCGACGTGCTGGTGCGGCAGCTGGCCGAGGACGAGGCGATCGCGGAGGCCGACACGCTGCTGCTGACCGTGCCCAACCAGCTCGGGGTGGACTACAACAGCCACGTGCTGGACAGCATCCTCACCCACGTCGCGCCCGCCCTCGGCTGGCGCTGAGCTCCACCTGCCGGGTGACGGCTTCGGCTGCGAATCCCGCTGCCGAAGCCGTCACCCGGCCCCGTACGTCCCCTCTTGACGGAGTCGGTCAAAGACGCGCCAGCGAACAGCGGTCCGCACGGCCGCGTGCCTTCCTGCCGGATGAAGCCGCCGTCGTCGGGCACGACTCCGTCGACCGGGTCGCAGGGCGGGGCGGCCGACCTGCCGGTCGCGCCGACCCCGGTCGCCGTCGAGGGGCACCACGCGGTCACCGGCTGAAGCACTCCGGACACGCCGCCGGCCACCTGCACGTGGGATCACTTCCCCGGCAGGTGGCCGGCGGGCCGTTACCGGCCTCCTGCTCGCGGTGTGATCAAGCGCGCACGTCGAGGTTTTCGCCGCCGCGGCGAGACTTCCGATCTATTGTTGGAGCGCATCGCAGCTCCAAGCCCTCGAAGCGGTCCAGGCGGCTACGTCCTCGCTCCGCTGGTCACGAGCGCTCGGCGCACGAAGCCTAAATCCGCTCGGCGAAGGGAAGTGGTTTGGCCAGAAGCACGGCCGCCGAACCGCCGCTGTCAACGGGACGGACCTGGTGGGCACCATCGTGCTCGACATGGCCCCGGTCCTCGCCATCCGGGAGATCGTCGTGCGGCGACTCCGCCGCGACCACGGCCTCCCAGCCCCTCTCGAACAGCGAGTACCCGCTATGACCGAAGCCAAGCAAACGCGCGTCTACAAGGGCAGCGGGTACTGGATCACGCAGATCGTGTTCTCCCTGCTGATGATCGTCCTCTGCGGAGCAGGGGGAGCGTACATCCTCTTCGCACCGGCCAATCCGGGCGACGAGGCCGGTCCCGGAGCTGGGGTCATGATGCTCCTCATCGCCATCGCGTTCCTCTTCGTCCTGATCTGGTTGATCAAGCAGTTCATGGGGAGCGCGAAAGAACAGCGCGCCGTCTACGCTTGGGCCATCATGCAACAGCACTCGCGCAACGTCCATGGTGGACGGCCGCGGAACGCGCCACAGGCCGTCGGAAACGATGTCGCCGCCATGTCGGTCGCGAAGAAGGCCTGCAACGGCCAGCTCTCGCGCGCGGAGATCGACCGGCTCCAAGCGCTCCGGCCCGAGGTGCCGTACCCGGGAAAGATGCCGCCTGCATGAACCAGCCAACGGCACTGACGGCTTTACCGGAACGCTGACGCAAATCCGGGGGAGACGTGGTGAACCCCGCGACGACGCGCCTAGCGTCCGGAAAGCCCCACGTCGCTGGGAACCTGGCATGACAACGGAACAGGCGAAGACGTGAGCCTGGGCCGCCCGGACGCCGCACTCGACATCGACTACCTCGCCGTCCCGGCGGCGCTGTACGTCAGCGCGCCCGGCAATCCAGGCGCCGCCGTCGACATGGCGATCGTCGTCCGGCCCGTCTTCGTCATCCGGTGCGGAATGGTGTGCCGTTCACGGTCGGTGAGGAGGTCGGGATGATGCCATCTCCTGTCGATCTGGCGTCGGCGACGAGGCTTGGAACGCCTGGATCGTGAGCTCGGCGAAGCGCCGGGAAGTGGCGACGCGGGCAGTCGGGGAAGCGGCCTGGATGCCGCTGTTGGCCATGAGCACGAGGATCAGGTCGTCCAAGACGACGTCGGGGCGCAGGCGACCGGCGTCCTTGGCGCGGCGGGTCAATTCCGCGATCGACTTCAACGCCCGTTCGCGGTCCGTGGCGAAGTCCATCGCGTTGGGGAAGGCCGACATGAAGGCTGTGGTGAAGCCCCGGTCGCGTGCGTGCAGCTCGAAGAGCTTCTCGATCACCAGGCAGAAGCCGTGCCACGGGTCCGGGTCGGCGAGCCCCTCGTCGACGATGGCGTAGCACGTGCGCATCTGGTCCGCGAAGGCCTCGGTGGCCAGCATCTCCTTGGTGGGGAAATGGCGGTACAGGGTGGCGGGGCCGACCCCGGCGCACCGGGCGATCCCCTGCATCGGCACGTTCAGACCTTCGGCGGCGAACACCGCACGAGCCGCGTCGAGGATGCGTTCGCGGTTGTCCCGGGCATCGGAGCGCAGGATGTGAGGCAAACGATCGGGCACGCTCTCACTTTAGCCAAAACGGACGGCAGCGTCCGTTACTGTCCGCCGCCGAGTCCCGATCGACCCCAGAGCACGGAGATGACAGTGAAAGCAGTTGCGGTGCAGGCGTTCGGAAGTCCCGAGGGCCTCGCGATCATCGACCTCCCCACCCCGAGTCCCGCCGACGGGCAGGTGCTGATCGCCACCGAGGCGATCGGCGTCGGCGGCGTCGACGCCGTGATCCGAAGCGGCGCTCTCGCCGCCTACGGCTTCAAGGACGGTCACATCCTCGGCGGTGAGATAGCGGGCACCGTGGCCGCGGTCGGCGATGGCGTCGACGCATCATGGGTCGGTCAGCGCGTGTGGGCCTTCACCGGCGTGGGCGGCGGCTACGCCGAGCAAGCGATCGCCCCGGCCGCGACGCTCCTCCCCCTCCCGGCGACCATGTCGGCCGCCGACGCGGTGACGCTCGGGAGCTCCGGAGTGGTAGCCCACTTCGGCCTTCGCCATGCCCGCTTCGTTCCCGGCGAGACGGTGCTGGTGCGCGGCGCGGCCGGTGGCATCGGGATCATGGCGGTCCAGCTCGCGGCTCGTGGTGGTGCCGGCGCGGTGGCGGTCACCACATCGTCATCCGAACGTGGCGATCGTCTGCGCAAGCTCGGCGCGACTCACGTGCTGGACCGCGCCGGCGGGGGTGAGGACGCTCCCGAAGGCTACGACGTCATCATCGACATCGTCGCCGGCGCGGAGCTGCCTTCGTTCTTCGCCAAGCTCAACCCGAACGGCCGCATGGTGGCCGTCGGCGCAGTCGCAGGTGACCCGCCGGCGGACTTCGCCACGGAGATGTTCGCGGCTTTCCAGAAGTCGTTGTCGTTCGCCACCTTCAGCGCCAACACCGTGCCCGCGGCTGACCGGCAGGCCGTGACCGCCGAGCTGTTCGCCGCCGCGAGTCGCGGCGAACTGGACACGGTCGTGCACGAGGTGCTGCCGTTGGAGCAAGCTGTGCTGGCCCACCGGAAAATGGATGCCGGCGAAGTATTCGGCAGAATCGTGCTCGTGCCCTCGGGGAGCTAGAGCACGCTGCGGCCTGTGGCCCAGCCGCCGCTAGATCGTGCTTGAGCGGGAACGCGAAGAGGACAGACCCGCTTCGCCTCCGGCGTGCGTTCCAAGCCCGCCAACCCAGGCGGCGATGGGCTTTTCGAGCGCCCTCTACATAGGACAGCACCCCGGTGGTCCATGGTCTGTCGAGGTGGCCGGTTCGCGAGCTGAATGTGTCAGCTCCCGTTGGGGAGCAGGCCTTCTGCGATGAGGGCTGCGTGTACCGCCTCGCCTAGGGCCGTTACCGCGCTCAGGGGGCGGACCATGACCGTGAACTCGTCGATCAGGCCGGTTTCGTCCAGTTGGATCAGGTCGATTCCGTGGATCTGCTTGCCGTTCACCATCGCGCGGAAGATCAGCACGTGCGAGTCCGCCGCCGCGCCCGTCGCCGTTTCCGCCGTGCCCTGCAGCTCGCCGACGTAGCGGAACTCGTCGAAGACGCGCCGCATGAGGACGCCGAAGACGCCCAGGACCATGGCTCGCCCTTCGAACGGGCTGAACTTGATCGGGCTGAAGAACCTCGGCTCGGGCGCGAACAGCGCCTCCAGCGCGTCGACGTCGCGCTCTTCCACCGCGGTGCGGAAGCGGTCGATGGTATCCACGGGGCTCCTTGGTCAAGGATATGATTAGTCCTAAAATTGACTATAGTGGCGCTGGACGGCCTCGGCTAGGGAGTGATGTGCGATGGCCTTGCGGCATGCGGTGCTGGCGGCGTTGCTGGACGGCGAGTTCAGCGGTTACCAGCTGGCGAAGGCGTTCGACGTCGGGATGGCCAACTTCTGGCACGCGCTGCCGCAGCAGCTCTACTCGGAGCTGGCGAAGCTGGAGCAGGACGGGCTGGTCTCCGGCCGCGAGATCGTGCAGGAGGCCCGGCCGAACAAGCGGCTTTTCACGGTCACGGACGCGGGTCTGGCCGAGCTCCAGCGGTTCGCCGCCGCCCCGTCCAAGCCGTCGTTCATCCGCGACGATCTCCTGGTCAAGGTCGCGGCGGCCGATTCGGTCGATGCGGCCGAGCTGATCGGCCAGCTCGAAGGGCGCTCGGCGATCGCCGAGGCGAAGATCGAGCTCTTCGACAAGCTCCTGCGCAAGATGCGCGGTGAGCTCGACGAAGCGGAATTCCTTGCGAGCGCTGCGAAGATCGGTCCCTACCTGACGTGCTTGCGGGGGCGGCGGTTCGAGAGCGAGAACCGCGACTGGTGCAACGCGACCGCCTCGGTGCTGCGAGCCAGGGCGGGTGCCGATGTCCAGGGATGACCGCACTCCGCGCTACGCCCGGTTCGTGGCGCTCGGCGACAGCCAGACCGAAGGGCTCAACGACGGCGATGATGCGCGGGGATATCGCGGCTGGGCGGACCGCCTGGCCGAACGGCTCGCCGCCGTGAACCCGAACCTGCTGTACGCGAACCTGGCGGTGCGCGGGCGACTGGCCCACGAGGTGCGCGCGGAGCAGTTGTCGCCGGCGCTCGCGCAGGCCCCGGATCTGGTCACCGTCATGGCCGGGGTGAACGACCTGATCCGCCCCCGCTTCGATGCCGCGGCCGTGTGCGGCCACATCGAGCACATGCTCGGCTCTTTCGCGGCCACCGGGGCGACCGTCGTCACCTTCACCTATCCCGACCCCGGGCAGCGCTTGCCGGCCGGGCGGCTGCTCAACGCGCGGACCCGGGACTTCAACGACCGGATCCGGGCGGCCGCGCAACGCCACGGGGCGGTGGTCGCGGACCTCTCGGCCCACGCCGTGACATCCGATCCTCGACTGTGGAGTGGCGATCGGCTGCACCTCAACGCCCTCGGTCACACGCGGCTGGCGGGCGCCGTCGCCCACGCCCTGGAACTTCCGGACGGCGACGATGCGTGGAGCAAATCCCTTCCGGTGCAACAGGAATTGTCGGCGTGGCGGGTAGCCGAGGCGGAGCTCCGGTGGGTGGCGGGCTTCGTCGGGCCGTGGCTCGGGCGCCGCATGCTCGGCCGCTCCTCGGGCGACGGCCGCAAGGCGAAGCGTCCGACGCTCGGCCCGGTCTCCGCCGATGAGCCGGTGAACACTGAATCCTGAGCCGCCATCAACCGTACGACATACGGTACGCTGTCCGGAAAGCTGGGTGCGGGAGGAGGCGCGGGTGCGGCTGGGGCGGTGCGCGGTGGTGTTCGATCCGGCGGATCCGCCGCGGGCGGGCGCGTTCGTCGTCCACGACCCGGGCGGTGGTCCGCTCCCGGCGGACCTGACTTCGGGGGAGCCCGCCGAACCGGTGGTCACCCTGGTCGAGGACGGTGCTGTCGGCGCTCGTCGAGTGCCCGCCCGTCGGATAGCAGTGGCACAGGCGTTGCCACTGCTCGTGGCGATGCGCGACGAGCGGGAGGCGCATCCATCGGCGGTCTTCCACTCCGCCGCGGCGAAGCTGGCATTGCACCTGGTCGCCCGTGGCCGCGTGCTGCCCGGCGTCTCGCCGGACGGGGTCGATTCCTGGCGGATCGGGCCGTTCGACGTCGCCGACGTCGAACGGCTCCGCGCGCTGGCCGCCGCGATGCCGGCGAGCGCGCGAGCGATTCCGCTGGATCCGGCAGCCGAACCGCTCGTGCTGCCGGATCCCGAGCGGCTGTTGCGCGGGTTCCTCGACGCGGTCGCCGACACGATGCCGCGCACGCCCGGTGCGGTGTGGCTCACAGGCGATCCGCGCTACGCCGCCGACGAGCGCACGGCGGCCGACGAAGACCTCCGCGAGTGGGCGCGGCAGGTTGCCGTGGGCGTGGACGCCGGGCTCCGAGTCGCGTTGCGCCTCGAAGTCCGCGGTGAGCTCGGCACGAGCCCGTTCACGGCAGTGGTCCGGCTTCGGAACCTCGCCGATCCGACGCAGGTCGTGGACGCCGAGGCGCTGTGGGCGGGAGAGGGCCACAGGTTCGGCGAGCGCGCGACGTTCGAAGCCATGCTCGCGTTGCGCCGCGCCGCCCGGATCTGGTCGCCGCTGGAGAGCCTGCTCGTCGAGGCCGAGCCGGTCGAGTTGGAACTCGTCGACGAGGACGTCGAAGACCTGCTCGGCGGGACCGAGGCGCGGTTGGCGGCGGCCGGGATCGACATCGAGTGGCCGCCGGAACTGTCCCGGGAGCTCAACGCCCGGGTCGTCGTATCGGCGCCTGGCGAGCGGCCTCAGGACGTCGCCGCCTTCCTGCGCGAGTCCTCGCCGCTGCCGCTGAGTTGGCAACTCACGCTCGCCGGTGAGCCGCTCGAGGACGTCGAGATGGACGTCGTGGCCAAAAGTGGGCCGGTGGTGCGGTTGCGTGAGCAATGGCTGCTGGTGGAGCCGGAGCTGGCGCGCAGGGCGCGCGAACGGGACCTGCCGCCGGTGCGCGCATACGAAGGTCTCGGCATCGCGGAGCTGCGTCCACCGCAATTTCCATTGAAATTGGACCTTCAATTTCAATGGAAATTGCGGAGCAACGAAGGCGCCCGCGTCGAAGCGGTCGCGTCCGGTTGGCTGGGCGCGCTGGTGGAGCAGGTGGCGGATCCCGATGGTGGCCCCGAACCTCTCGGCCAACCCGAGGCGCTGCACGCCACGCTGCGCGACTACCAGCAGCGGGGTTTGCGGTGGCTGCACCGGATGACCGCGTTGGGGCTCGGTGGCTGCCTCGCCGACGACATGGGCCTGGGCAAGACGATCATGCTGATCGCGCTGCACCTGCGCCGGGCGGCGGACCCGGCGACGGCGGGCGCGACGCTCGTCGTCTGCCCCGCGTCGTTGCTGGGCAACTGGGAGCGGGAGATCGAGAAGTTCGCCCCGGGCACGCCGGTGCGCCGGTTCCACGGGACCTCGCGGTCGCTGGCCGGGCTCGACGGCGGCTTCCTGCTCACCACCTACGGCACCATGCGCGTCGACGCGGCGGCCCTGGCCGGGCACCACTGGGGGATGCTGGTCGCGGACGAGGCGCAGCACGTCAAGAACCGGTTGAGCGGTACGGCCAAGGCGTTGCGCGAGATCCCCGCGTCCGCGCGGGTCGCGATGACCGGTACACCGGTGGAGAACAACCTCGCCGAGCTGTGGGCGATCCTCGACTGGACCACGCCCGGTCTGCTCGGCCGGATCGGCGATTTCCGGGCCGGGTGGGCGCGTTCGGTCGAGGAGGATCGGGACAATCCTACCGCGCAACGGCTTTCCCGACTTGTGCGGCCATTCCTGTTGCGGCGCCGCAAGTCCGGCCCGGGAATCGCCCCCGAGCTCCCGCCGAAGACCGAGACCGACCATCTCGTCGCGCTCACGCCGGAGCAGGTCGCGCTCTACGAGCGCGTGGTGCGGGAGGTGATGGCCGAGATCCGGGACAGCAGGACCGAGATCGCCCGCCGCGGTCTGGTGCTCAAGCTGCTGGTCGGCCTCAAGCAGGTGTGCAACCACCCGGCGCACTACCTGAAGGAGGGCGCCAGTCCCTCGGCCGCTCGCTCGGAGAAGTTGCAGCTGCTGGACGAACTGGTCGACACCATCCTCGCCGAGGACGGCGCGGTGCTCGTGTTCACCCAGTACGTGCAGATGGCCAGGCTGCTGGAGAAGCACCTAGTGGACCGCGGCGTGCCCGCCCAGCTGCTGCACGGCGGCACCCCGGTGGCCCGCCGCGACGAGATGGTGCGCCGGTTCCAGGCGGGTGAAGTGCCGGTCTTCCTGTTGTCGCTGAAGGCGGCCGGCACCGGTCTCAACCTCACCCGCGCCGACCACGTCGTGCACTACGACCGCTGGTGGAACCCCGCGGTCGAGGAGCAGGCGACCGACCGCGCGTACCGGATCGGCCAGACCAAGCCGGTCCAGGTGCACCGCCTGATCGCTGGAGGCACGCTGGAGGAACGCATCGCCGTGCTGCTGGAGGGCAAGAAGGAGCTGGCCGACGCGGTCCTGGGCGGCGGCGAAGCCGCGCTCAGCGAGCTTTCCGACGCGGAGCTGAGGCGGCTGGTCGAATTGAGGAGCGCCTGACGTGTCCGGTTACGACGATTTCCTGATCGCCTTCGACGACGAGGACGAGGAGGACACGGCCGACGAGGTCGATCCGCACCGGCATGCGGTCACCTTCCCCGCGTTCCCGCCGGGCAGGCGGTACGGCAAGAAGTTCGCCGACACCTGGTGGGGCAACGCCTGGATCGAGGCGATGGAGGACACCGCGCTCGACCCGGAGCAGCTCAAGAAGGGCCGCAAGTACGCGTTCGCCGGTCAGGTGGGCGCGATCACCGTCAGCCCCGGCCGCATCTCCGGCCCCGGTCCACGACGGCGACCACCACCGCCCGCACACGACGGTGATCGGGTTCCGCGAGCTGTCCGGCGCCGGCTGGGACCGGTTCCTGGACAAGGTCGCGGGCAACGCCGGGCACATCGCCGCGCTGCTCGACCGCGACATCCCGCGCGAACTGGTCCGAGCGGCCGACGACGCGGACGTGCGCCTGCTCCCGGGCTACGGCGATCTCGATCCCGAGTGCGGTTGCCCAGGCTGGGACAGCCCGTGCCGGCACGCGGCCGCCTTGGCCTACCAGGTTTCCTGGCTGCTCGACCGGGATCCGTTCGTGCTGCTGCTGGTGCGAGGGCGGGGCGAGGACGAGCTGACCGAGGAGTTGCACCGGCGCAACGCCCGCCGCGCCGTGGACGCGAGCGCTGCTGCCTCGACGGCGGGAACGCCTGCGGCGGAGGCGTGGTCGGCCCAACCGCCGGCCTTGCCCGACCCACCGGGGCCGGTGTCGGCGGCTCCGCTGGACCTGGCTTCTTTGCTGGCGGACGTCGAAGAGGCGCCGGTCGCCGCGGTCGCGATCGCCGTGCTCGCCTCGGATGCGGCGGACCGGGCGCGTTCGCTGCTGGCGGGTGCACCCGTGGGCGAGCCGGATCAGTGGACCGACGCTGTGCGGCTCGCCGCCCGGGCCGACCGGGACGACCTGACCGGACGAGCGGGCCGCGCCGCTGCCCGGCCGGTGGATTTCACCCGCGCCGTGCGCGCCTGGAAACTGGCCGGGAAGAGTGGTCTAGCAGCGCTGGAAGATGCGTGGACGCCGCCCCGCGAAGCATCGGCCCGCGCCCAGCTGGAGATCGACGACGCGTGGCGGGACGTCGGCCTCGGCGAACCGCCGGAGGCGCGCGTGTGGCGCAACAGGTGGACGCTCGGGGATCACGGGGTGCAGCTGCGCCTCGGCCAGGATGGTCTTTGGGATCCCTTCAGCGCCGATGGGAAGGGGTGGGCCCTCGCCGGTCCGCCTGTCCAGGACGTCGCCGAAGCGCTTGCGGAACTGCTGGCAGGCGCCCGGGGCGAGGCCTGACCAGGCGCGTCGGCGAGCTCCGCTGCGTGCCGACCGATTCCTGACAAGCCACAGTGGACAGTTGACGTGCGCGGCCGGAAATCGCGCGATCGCAGCGGTTCTCGGTCGAATGGTCTGCACCAAATTCGCGTCGGTGGCTTGGCGTCGACGGTCAGGGTGTGCCCGGTGGGATTTCGGCGCCGATCGATGTCCCTATTCATGGGTCTTGCGTGCAGTCCTTGATCCGCTCGATGTCCGGGGCGACGGCGGAGTCCTGTCTGTTTCTCCACGTTTCGGTGCTCTACCGTTTCTGAAACGTTGTCTCCAAGTCGGCCGGAGCGGCCAGGTTCGGGCCCGAAAGCCGTTCGATCGCAGGAAAGTTCGCGATTCGGGCGCGCGCCAAGAAGACGCAGGTCCGGGTGCGTGCGGAGGCTCCCCATCGAGCCTTCGCGGCACGTCATCCGTGCCGACGGGATCGCCGGAAACGGCCCGGTGCAAAAAGTTCCGAACATTACCACCGCGTCGGGCGTCGATCGCAGGTGCTCCGCAGGTTGCCCTTTTGGGAAGTGAAGGTTTCGTGGACTCGACTTGGGTCTGCACGGCTGGTGGAATGCGCCGAACAGCTGGCTCGTGGGCTCTGCCGGGAATCGCTCGTTGCGCGGGCACCCCGCTGCGTTCCGGCGGAGCTCTCAAATCGGAGACGAGGATCAGTGACGCAAATCCTGCAAGGCGACGACGAGCGCAGTGCTCAGGCGCCCGTCGACGCCGGTGACGAGGGGTACAGCAAGGCCCTCAAGGCCAGGCACATCAACATGATCGCGATCGGCGGCGCCATCGGCACCGGCCTGTTCATGGGCGCGGGCGGGCGGCTGGCGACGGCCGGGCCCGCGCTGGCGATCGCCTACGCCGTGTGCGGCGTGTTCGCGTTCTTCGTGGTGCGCGCGCTGGGCGAGCTGATCCTGTACCGGCCTTCCTCGGGCGCGTTCGTGTCCTACGCGCGCGAGTTCATGGGCGAGAAGGGCGCTTACGTCGCCGGCTGGATGTACTTCGTGAACTGGGCGACCACCGGCATCGCCGACATCACCGCGATCGCCCTGTACACGCACTACTGGTCGCTGTTCGCCCCTGTGCCGCAGTGGGTGCTGGCGCTGATCGCGCTGGCGGTGGTGCTCACGCTGAACCTGGTGTCGGTGAAGGTCTTCGGCGAGATGGAGTTCTGGTTCGCCATCATCAAGGTCGGCGCGCTGGTGCTGTTCATGGGCGTCGCGATCGTGCTGCTGGTGCTGGGCGACCCGATCGCGGGGCACCAGCCGGGCTTCAGCCTGATCGCCGATCACGGCGGGATCCTGCCGAACGGCCTGATCCCACTGGTGCTCGTGGTGCAGGGCATCGTGTTCGCCTACTCGGCCGTCGAGCTGGTCGGCGTCGCGGCGGGCGAGACGGAGAACCCCGCGAAGATCATGCCCAAGGCGATCAACTCGATCATGTGGCGGATCGCCGTCTTCTACGTCGGCTCGGTCGTGCTGCTGTCGCTGCTGCTGCCCTTCAGCGCCTACCAGAAGGGCGAAAGCCCGTTCGTCACGGTGCTTTCCGGCATCGGCGTCCCGTGGGCCGGCGACGTGATGAACCTCGTGGTGCTCACGGCCGCGATGTCCAGCCTGAACTCCGGGCTGTACTCCACCGGCCGGATCCTGCGGTCGATGTCGGCGGCCGGATCGGCGCCGAAGTTCACCGGCCTGATGAACCGCAGCCAGGTTCCCTACGGCGGCATCCTGCTCACCGGCGCGGTGTGCGTGCTCGGCGTCGGCCTCAACGTCGTGGTGCCCGGTGACGCGTTCGAGATCGTGCTGAACTTCGCCGCGGTCGCCATCATCACCACCTGGTCCATGATCGTGCTGTGCCACCTGCTGTTCGTGCGCAAGGCCAAGTCCGGCGCGGTGGAGCGGCCGTCCTACCGGCTGCCGGGCGCGCCGGTCACGCAGATCGCGACCTTGGCGTTCCTGGCGTCGGTCGTGGTGCTGATGTGGTTCGACGTCCCGGCCGGGCGGCTGACGCTGCTGTGCGTGCCGGTGCTGGTCGTGATGCTGGTGATCGGCTGGTTCGCCGTCCGCAAGCGCGTGGACACCACCAAGGCGCTCGGCGAGAAGGTCTGAGCAACGGCAGGAGCGGGAGCGGTCGAGGACCGCTCCCGCTCCAGCGTTTCGAGCGGTGAAAACCCAACAGTCTCTTGCGGACAAAAGGTGCAGGTCCGAATTCTGCTCCCTGCCAGGGCGGGACGACGGCTATCCGCCGATGTTGCGCTACTGGGGACCGCAGCGGGCCAGGCCGCGGAGCGCTCGCGCTCTGGCGACCTGGCACGGGGCGCTCTCGGTCAGCTCGGATCGTCCAGCTCGGCCGCGATCACCGCCGCGGCGCGCAGCTGTTCCAACGCGACGTCGTGCCGGCGCATCTGGCCGTGGAGCATTCAGAGGTTGGACAGCATGAGGATCCGGAGGCGGTCGTAGCCGAGATCTTCGGTGACGCCCAGCGCCCGCGTCAGGTACCCGGCGGCCTCGTCGTGCCGGCCCAGGGGCCTGGCCGCGGCGCCCAGCCCGCCGAGCGCCCTGGTCTGGCCCTCCTTGTCGTCCAGCGCCCGGTATCCGGCGAGGGCCTTCTCGAAGCAGTCCCACGTCTGCTGGTAGGCGCCGCGCATGCCGTGCACGTTCGCCAGGATCGTCCACAGTGGAGTGGTCCGCTGCGGATCGGTTTCGGCGGCGAGCACGCACTCGTGCATCCGGCGGGCGGTATCGCACCGGACCATTACTGCGTCGCAACGCTCGCCGACGGCCGCACCGCCGGAGGCCGGGCACCTGCTGGAGCGGATCGTCGACGCCGGCCTGCTCGACGTGGTGGTGATCGACCGGTACCGGCTGCACGACCTGGCGACCGACTACGCCCGCGGGCTGGCCGAGGCCGCGCCGGAGCCGGGAGCACTGGAACGGGTGCTGGACCACTACCAGCGGGCGACCCGCCGCACCAGGGTCCTGCTGACCGGTGAACCGGATCCGGACGACCGGGGCGGATTCCCGTTCACCGACGCCGAAAGCGCCGCGGAGTGGCTGACCGGATGCCGGGTGGCGCTGCTGGAGCTGGTCGAGCATGCCGCGCGAACCGGCCACCTGGCGGCGGCCGGGCGGATCACCTCCGCCATCGTGGACCCGTACACCATGCGGACCTGGTTCTCCGGTTCGCCGCTCGGTCCGGCGGACGCGCTCGGCCGGTCCGGTTGCTGCGCACGATCGGCGTGGCGGACCGGGCTGTGCCGGACGACGTCGACGAGCGGGCCGCGGTGTGGCGCGCCGCGACCGTCGACGCCCGACTGCTGGTCGTGCTCGACAACGCCGCGTCAGCCGAGCAGGTCCGCCCGCTGCTGCCGGGCGGGGCGGCAACCGGGTGCTGGTGACCAGCCGGACCGGGCCCGGATACGGTGAGCATGATCGTCGGGCGGCGATCACGGGGTCAACCCGGATCAGACGGGAAATCCATTCGCGCCACCGGATTTCATCGCCATTTCATCGACGCCGGAAACGGGCGGCCGAAATTCGCAGGAACGGGCTACGGCTCGATGAGCCCGGTCCGGATGGCGTAGCGGGTGAGTTCGAGGCGGTCCCGCAGCCCGAGCTTCTGCAGCAGGTTGGCGCGGTGCCGTTCGACCGTCTTGATGCTGATCACGAGCAGGTCGGCGATCTCCCTCGACGAGTGGCCCTCGGCGACCAGCTTGAGGATCTCCTCCTCGCGGCGGGTGATGACCCTGGAGCTCGACTCCTCGTCGGCGGCGTGGTCGAGGTAGTTGCGGATCAGCGCCGTGATCGCGCCGGGGTAGAGGAAGGGTTCGCCGCGCATGGCGGCGCGGCACGCCTCGACCAGGTCGCGGTCCGCGACGGACTTCAGCACGTACCCGGACGCACCGGCCTTGAGGGCTTCGAAGAAGTACTGCTCGTTGTCGTACATGGTCAGGATGAGGATGCGCAGATCGGGGTGGCGGCGGGAAAGCTCGGCGGTCGCCTGCAATCCGGTGAGCCGGGGCATGGCGATGTCGAGGATCGCGAGGTCGGGCTCGTCGGTGCGGGCCTTCTCGATCGCCTCCGCGCCGTCGCCCGCCTCGGCGACGACGACCAGGTCCGGTTCGTTGTCGAGGATGAGCCGGACCCCGCGGCGGACCAGGGCGTGATCGTCGGCGAGCAGGATGCGGGTCTTCGTCGCGTCAGGCATGCGCGGGTGCTTTCGTCGAGGTGGGCACGTGCAGGCGCACCTCGGTACCGCCCCCGGGGCAGGGGCCGAGGGTGAGCTCGGCGCCGATGAGCAGCGCCCGTTCCCGCATGCCGCGAATGCCTGCGCCTTCGGCGGCGTTGCCGATCCCGCGGCCGTTGTCGCGGACGCACAGCTCCACCGCGGTCGGGCCGCGCAGCAAGGAGAGATCGAGGCGGGTGGCGCGGGCGTGGCGGACCGTGTTGGTGAGCCCTTCCTGCGCGACCCGGTAGAGGACCAGTTCGACGGCGCCGCCGAGATCGGGCAGGTCGTTGTCGACGTGGCAGCGCGCGGTGAGGCCGCTGTGCGGCAGGACCTCGGTGGTGAGCGCCTTGAGCGCGCTGACCAGCCCGAGTTCTTCCAGGACGCCGGGGCGCAGCCGGCGGGCGATGCGGCGGATCTCCTCCAGGCTGCCGCGCGTGATCTCCTGGACGTGGTGCAACGCGGTCGCGACGGAGTCCGGGGAGTCGTCCGCGACCCGCTTGAGTTCGAGCAGGACCGCGGTGAGGGTCTGGCCCACCTCGTCGTGGAGTTCCTGCGCGATGCGGTGGCGCTCGGCTTCCTGCGCGGACAGGGCGACCGCGCTGCTGGTGGCGCGCTCGGCTTCGAGCCGGTCGAGCATGGTGTTGAAGGTCCTGATCAGGTCGGCGACCTCCCCGTTGCCGGTGACCTCGGGGCGGGAGCCCGGGCGCAGCGGGTCGATCTCGCGCATCGCTCGGGCGAGCCGCCGCAGGGGCGCCAGCCCGGCGCCCAGCAGGACGGCGTTGACCAGCAGCATCGCCGCGAGGCCGGCGGCCAGGATCAGGGCCTCGGTGACGAAGAACGGGGTGGAGACGGTAGCCGGCCCCCACAGGAGCAGCGCGGCGCCCGCGATCAGCACCGCGGTGTTGAGCAGGAACAGCCTCCAGAACAGGGACACGATGCCCGGCCTCCTCGCCTGTCGCTGTGCCCACTATCGCGCAATTTCATGCGCCCGTCGTGCGCTCGACCAGCGCCTCCGCTCGCCAGTGCGCCTCAGCTTGTCGGCGTCGCGACGGTGCTGTCCATCCGGGAGCTCACCCACGCGAAGCACCGGGCGGGCCGTGGAGGCGGGCCGGATTGCGTGATCGGCACCCCGGGAAATGGGTGTCGCCCGGGATGGCGTCCATGCGGGGCGGTCGGAGAGCCTCAGAACGTCACCGCCACGCGCGAGACGAAGGAGCGCTCTCGGGGGAAGGACCAGCCATGGCACCCATCGGATCACGGCGCGCCGGCCGCCCACCAGCGGCGACCCGCCCGGAACACGGCCACCGGCCGGCGACCGACCGGGTCGTGCTGGTCATCGCGCTCGGGGCGATCGGGGCGGGTCTCGTGCTCGGACACGCCCTGCTCCTCGCGGGCGGCCTCGTCCTCGCCGCCTCCATCGGGCACCTCGCCTGGCGGCCGAACCCCTGACGGGCACGAGCCCGGGGCGAACAGTGGGACGCGCCGACACCGGCCCGGTCGACCGGGTGGCTCCCGTCGCGGATGACGGGGAGGCGCGGCCGTGACCACCGCCCTGACGATCCTCGTCTTCCTGACCGCGTTCGTGCTGATCGCCACCGAACGCATCCACCGGGTCGCCGCCGCGCTCGGAGGGGTCGCCGTCATGGTGCTGCTGGGCGCGGTGGACGCCCACAGCGCGTTCTTCAGCGAGAAGACCGGCATCGACTGGAACGTGATCTTCCTGCTGCTGGGCATGATGATCACGGTCAGCGTGCTCAAGCACACCGGGGTCTTCGACTACCTCGCCATCTGGTCGGCCAAGAAGAGCCGCGGCCGGTCCTTCCGGCTGATGGTCATCCTGGTGCTGTTCACCGCCGTCGTCTCGGCATTCCTCGACAGCGTGACGGTCATGCTCCTCATCGCACCGATCACGCTCGCGGTCTGCCAACGACTCCGGCTCCCGGTCGTGCCCTTCCTGATCGCCGAGGTGCTCGCCGCGAACATCGGCGGCACCGCCACCTTGATCGGCGATCCGCCGAACATCATGATCGGCAGCCGGGCGGGCCTGTCGTTCGCCGACTTCCTGGTCAACCTCGCGCCCATCACCGTCGTCCTGCTCGCGGTCTTCATCGGGCTGTGCCGGGTGCTGTTCCGGAAGGCGTTCCTGGACGCGGAAGAGCACATGGCCGAGATCATGGAGCTGGACGGCAAGGACACCATCCACGACCACCGGCTGCTCCGGCGCTGCCTGGTCGTGGCGGGCGCGGTCGTGATCGCGTTCGTCCTGCACGGCCCGATCGGCATCGACCCCGCGTTCGTCGGACTGCTCGGCGCCGGGCTCATGGTGCTCGTCTCGGGCACCACCACCAAGCAGTTCCTCCAGGAGGTCGACTGGTCCACCCTCGTGTTCTTCATGGGGCTGTTCGTGATGGTGGGCGGGCTGGTCGACGTCGGCGCGATCGACACCCTCGGCCGCGCCGCGATCGACCTGGTCGGCGACGACTACCTGCTGGCCGCGGTGGGGCTGATCATCGGTTCCGCGGTGGTCGGCGGCATGATCGACACCATCCCGTTCGTGGCGACCACGATGCCCATCGTCGAGGAACTAGTGGCCACCGTGCCCGATCCGGAGATCGGCCGGGCGCTGTGGTGGTCGCTCGCGCTCGGGGCCGACCTCGGCGGCAACGCCACCGCGATCGGCGCGAGCGCCAACGTCGTCGCCATCGGCTGGGCGGCCCGCAACGGCCATCCCATCGGCTTCTGGGAGTTCACCAAGTACGGCCTCGTGGTCACCGCGGTGACCATCGCCCTGGCCACGCTCTACGTCTGGATGCGCTACTTCGCGCTGTAGGCGGTCTGCCGGTGCCAACGGGAGGCACCGGCACAGCCGCCCGGGTCAAGGGGGCGGCGGGCGTCGGCCGGCCCGGCGCAGCACAGATGAAGGCCCGCCGGGGGAGCGGCGGGCCTTCATCGGTTCTCGGTGATGGGTGCTGTTCGTCAGGCGGCGTAGCCCTTGGGCTCGATCAGCGAAGCGAGCTGGTCGAGGCTCAGCCAGTAGTCCTCGATCCCGCTGAACCGCGCCGGGTCGGAGATGTGCACCGTCTTGTCCGCCGCGTTGTAGCCGACGATCGCCACGTAGTGGTAGATCGTCTGGTTCGACGGGTAGCCGGGCGGCTGGTTGCCGGGCGCCGCGACGATGTTGGCCACCATCGCCTTGCCGTCGGTGACGTTGCGAACGGTGTCCGACCACAGCTGCTCGGTCATCTCCGGCGTCAGCGAGCGCTCGCTCCAGTCCCGGGCGACGTACTGGGTGCCGGTACCCGCGAGCTGCTTGTTGAGCCCGTCGACGACCTGGCCGATGGTGTCCGTGCCGTTCTCGGTGGTGCCGAGTTCGGCGGCCATCGTGCCCTGGTCCGGCAGCGCGTCGGTCTTGCTGGACAGCGCGATGCGGGCCGCCGTGGGGCCGCACCAGTAGCTGGTCTTCTGCGCCTGGTAGTCGACGTCGAGGGACTTGGTGACCGGCGGCGGGGAGACCGCCGGGGCAGGGGCGGCCGGAGCCGGGAGAGCGGCTGGAGCCGGGGGAGCGGCGGGGGCCTGCGGGGCCGGAGGGGCCGCCGGGGCTGGGAGAGCGGCCGGGGCTTCGGGGGCGGCCTGGGCTGCGGGAGCCGGGACGACGGCCGGGGCCAGCGGAGCTTCGTTGTCGACGGGCCGGATCTGCACGGGGTGCGGGGCGGCCTGCTCCGGGCCTGCGCCGGCCAGCAGCGGCTGACCGACCATCACTAGCGCGCCGCCGGCGACGACCACCGGGAGCACCTTGCCGGACACCTTGCCGAGGCTGGCGGCACCGCCCGCCTTCGGGCCGAACTTGTCAACGAGTGCGCGGACTGCGGCCTTCGGGGTGCGGCCGCCCGCGTTGCCATGCTTGTGCACGTGCGCCTTTCCGGGTCGGGGAAGATCCGGGCACCACCGCCGGGGTGCGGTGGCCTCTCGGGGCGAGGCGTCGTGACCGGATCGTGATGTACAGCCACTAGCAACGTAACTAAGGGTCACCGAGTCTTCAACGTGTCACCTGATCGGGTCGGTATTGGTACACGGGGTGACTCCGTTCCGTAGTGGTTGGCGCTGATCGGTCGATAACTCCTCGGCAATTCCCGGAAGCGGCCGCCCCGGGATCCCGTGCCATCAACACCGCTGGCGGCATTTGCACTGGTGAGGAGCCTGGGAAGCCGCCACGCGGAGAGGATCGAAGACGCCGGACCCGGGCTCGCCCGGGCCGAGATCGGCTTCTCGCGAGCCGGCCCGCGAAGATCGGACAAAATGCGGTCGTGAGCCTGGGCACAGGGACCGCGGTGACCGGTCGGGCCTGCAAGCGCCGGCATGCGTTCGCCCGGAGTTGATCTCACCGGCTGCGCCGGGCTCACCACGGGCCGGGCCTGGGTGCGGCCGGGTTCTCGGTGGCCCAGGCCACGTGGCCGTCCGGCCGGATCGGAGCGGGCCCTCGGCCACCGCCTCGGCTGCGTTGCTGACTCCGGTGACGCGGTGCCAGCGGAGGGTCCTCGTCGTTCAACGGACGTGAGCCGGTGCGCCGCGCGCTGCAGCCGGCTTCGAAAACGGTATGCGCGCGCGAAACCATGACGCGGCGCCGACTCGTGTTGCCGTGCAAGGGAATCGTCCGCCGTACGGCGATGAGCCCCGCGCCTGGGGGGAAGGGGCGCGGGGCTCATCGCCGTCCGCATCAGGACGGTTCAGGTGGCCTCTGGACCGTGCCGGACCGGGGCCGTCACGCGATGTTGTCGAGTGCGCTCAGGTCTTCCGCGGAGAGCCGGAGGACGGCGGCTGCGCAGTTCTCCGCCAGGTGTTCCAGGGACGCGGTGCCCGGGATGGGGAGCATGGCGGGAGAGCGGTGCAGCAGCCAGGCCAGCGCCAGCTGCGACGGCGTCGCACCGGTCCGGCGCGCGATCGCCTCCAGCGGGCCGCCGGGCCGGGCCAGTGAACCGGTGGCCAGCGGGAACCACGGGATGAAGCCGATCCCTTCGCGTTCGCAGTGGTCCACCACCTGGTCGTGCTCGCGGTCGGCCACGTTGTAGCGGTTCTGCACGGTCGCGATCCCGACCACTCGGCGGGCGCGTTCGATCTCCTCGACGCTGACCTCGGACAACCCGATGTGGCGGATCTTGCCCTCGTCGCGCAGCTCCTTCAACGCCCCCAGCGACTCCTCGACCGGGATCTGCGGGTCGATGCGGTGCAGCTGGTAGACATCGATGGTCTCCACGCCGAGCTTGTGCAGGCTGCCCTCCACGCCCTGGCGCAGGAACTCCGGCGAACCGTTCGGCGTCAGCTGCCGGACGCTCGGCCGGTGGATGCCGCCCTTGGTGGCGATCACCAGTTCTTCCGGGTACGGGTGCAGGGCCTCGCGGATCAGTTCCTCGGACACGTCGGGGCCGTACGCCTCGGCGGTGTCGATCAGGTTCACGCCGAGGTCCACCGATCGGCGCAGCACCTCGATCGAGTTGTCCCGGTCTTCCGGCGGTCCCCAGATGCCGGGGCCGACGATGCGCATCGCGCCGAATCCGAGTTGGCGGACGGCCAGCTCGTCGCCGATGCGGAACGTTCCGCTGTGCTCGACCGGCCGGGAGGAAGTGGTGGGTTGCGTCATGGTGGGTCTCCTGATTTCAGTGCACGGCGGTGGTGTCGGAGGCGCTCTCCGGCGCTGGGACGTGCCCGGTGGCTTCGCGCCGGCTGGTCAGCAGCGGGACGAGCGCCAACGCCAGCACAGCCAGGACCGGCTGCGCGACCAGGGCGGCGATGAACGCCTGGCTGTAGGCCGCCGGCGCGGTGTCGGCGCCGAGGACGGTGAAGAACACCAGCCCGATCACGGTGACCCCGAACGCCATGCCGACCTGCATGATCGTCTGGATGACGCCGGAGGCCGCGCCCGCGTCCTTCTCCGGGACGTCCACCAGCACCGCCGCCACCAGCGGGCTCATCCCCAGGCCCTGGCCGAGGCCGATCACCGCCATCGACGGTGCCAGCATCCAGCCGGTCATGCCGGCGCCCGCGTTGATCGCCGTGAACAGGATGGCGACGTTGCCGAGGACGTTGATGGCGTAGCCGAGGCTCAGCACGTGGTTGCCCAGCCTGGGCTGCAACTTCGGGGCGAGCAGCGAACCGATCGTGAACGTCGCCGCCAGCGGGGTGAAGGTGAGGCCCGCGTACAGGGCGGTGTGACCGAGACCGGCCTGGAGTTGCAGCGGTAGCAAGAAGAACAGGCCGCTGTTGCCCGCGAAGAACAGGAGAGCGATCGCGTTTCCCGCGCTGAAGCTGCGGATCTTGTACAGCTGCGGCGGCACCAGCGGTGAGTTGTCGCGGCTGGCGACCCGCCGCTCCCACAGCAGGAAGAGGACCAGCGCCGGGACGGCCAGGACCAGCAGTGTGATGATCCACGACGGCCAGCCCAGCTCGCGACCCTGGATCAGCGGGAAGATCAGCAGCACCAGCGTGACCGTCAGCAGGCCGACGCCCAGCGAATCCAGCCGCGCCTTGGCGGTGTCGGCGAGCTTCGGCAGGGTGGCGGCGGCGATCGCGATGGCGATCAGCCCGACCGGCACGTTGATCAGGAAGATCGGCCGCCAGGTCAGGCCGAACAGGTTCGCACCGATCAGCACGCCGCCGATGAGCTGGCCCGCGATGGAGGCGAGCCCGATCGTCGCACCGAACACGCTGAACGCCTTGGCGCGTGCGCGACCGGTGAACGCCAGCTGCAGGATGGACAGCACCTGCGGGTAGAAGATGGCGGCGCCGAGCGCCTGCACGATGCGGAACACGATCAGCAGCGCGGGATTGGGCGCCAGCCCGCAGGCCAGCGATGCCAGCGTGAACAGGCCGCTGCCCAGGAGGAACATCTTGCGGTGCCCGAAGATGTCGCCGAGCCTCCCGCCGGTCACCAGCACCACGCCGTAGACCAGGATGTACCCGCCGATGATGAGCTGTACCTCGGCGAAGCTCGCACCGAGTTCGTCGCGGATGGCAGGGGTGGCGACGTTGACGATGAAGTCGTTGAGCATGGACAGGAACGTGCCGGTCATCACCGCGACGAGCATCAGCCACTGCTGGGCGGAGAGCTTCCCGGCCTCGGCCGGCGCGGTGCCCGGGGACTTGGGCGGTGCCATGGACGTTCAACCTTTCGGATTAAGGACTTCGTTCGTGCTTTCGTGATCGAGAATCGGCTCGAACGGGCCGGGGAACAACGCCGAACTGCGGTATGTTCGCTAAGGCACGGTTAACGATGGAGGTGATCGGGGTGGAGTTCCGCGAACTGGAAACCTTCCTGGTGCTGGCGGAGGAACTGCACTTCGGGCGCACCGCCGAACGGCTCCACGTGTCTCCGCCGCGGGTCACCCAGAACCTCCAGTCCCTGGAACGCCGCATCGGGGGAAGGCTGTTCGACCGCACCAGCCGCCGCGTCGCACTCACCCCGCTGGGCAAGCAGTTCTGGCAGGACGTCAAGGACGCCTACCGGCAGCTGGACCGCGCGGTCGAACAGGCTTCCGCCACCGCGCGCGGTATCGACGGCGTCCTCCGGGTCGGCTTCCTCGGCTCCGGTGCGAACGAGTGGACCGCCGAACTGGTGACCGAGTTCCGCACCCAGCACCCCGGCTGCGAGCTGCGGATGACCGAGGTGCACTGCGCCGACCCGCTCGGCCCGCTGCGCATCGGCGACGTGGACGCGCTGATCACCAGGTTGCCCGTGGCGGAGCCGGACCTGACGGTGGGGCCGGTGCTGCTGTCGGAGCCGAGGATGCTCGCGGTACCGGTCAACCACCCGTTCGCCGGGCGATCCTCGGTGTCGGTGGAGGACCTGGCCCGGGTGGAGGTCATCGACGTGGTGGGCCCGGCACCGGACTACTGGTGGGAGTTCCACGTCCCGACCACGACGCCGGGCGGCCAGCCGATCAACCGCCGCCAGGCCGTGCGCACCTTCCAGGAGCTGCTGACCGCGATCGCCAACGGGCAGGGCGTGTCGCCCGTGGTCGAATCGGTGTCCCGGTACTACGCGCGCCCGGACATCGCGCTCGTGCCGCTGCGCGACATGCCGGACTCCGAGGTCGCGCTGGTGTGGCGCACGGCGGGGGAAACGGCTCGGGTGCGGGCGTTCGCAGAAGCCGCCGAGCGCGTTGTGATCACTCACGACGACGAGAAGGTGCTCCGCTTGGCGTGACGCAGCCCGCCGCGGATCTCGGCGAGCTGTGCGGCCAGTCCGGCCTGCAACCGGGATTCCAGGCCGAGCTTCGTCAGCACCTGGGCGACGTGGCTCTTCACCGTGCGCTCGGAGATGCCCAGCCGGCGCGCGATGGACCGGTTGGACAGTCCCGCGCCGAGCAGCGCGAACACGTCGGACTCGCGCGGGCTTAGCAGTTCGACGCGCTCCACCGCCGACTGCCACGGGTGCCGTTCGGCCGCGTCCGGTGGCGCGGTCTCCTGCTCGACCACGGCCGCATCGACCAGCACGAGATCGGCCCGCCCCCGGCGGCAGTACGCCCAGGCGCTCGCCAGGTCGTGGGTGTCCGCGACGACCTGCGCATCCGGCCGGTCCGCCACCAGCTCGGCCAATCCGGCCCGGCTCAGGCTCCGATCGCTCACGACGACCACGCGCATTCCGCAACTCCCGATTCCGTTCTGAGAACGGCGATTCCCGCGTTCTCCCCAGCAGAATCCAATGTCTCCGCAGTTCCGGTGCGACGACAACTGCTCTTTGGTGCGCATCGATCGGCACTTTGGTGCCGATCGCGATCACACCGAGGTACCTGCGGAATTCGTACCTGCTGACGTGGTGGAAGCCCGCGCCTCGATGGAATTCTTCGATGGCGCAAGCAAAAACGACGTTGGCGGGAGTGACGGATGGTGAGTGCCGAACTCGGCGGACGGCGGGTGGCGCGCGGCCGGGCGCAACCGCTCGGCGCCACGCCCGACGAGACGGGGGTGAACTTCTCGATCTATGCACCGCGTGCGACTTCGGTGCAGCTGCTGCTGTTCGACGGCGAAACCGAGCCCGCGGTGGTGGAACTGGATCCGGCAGTGCACCGCAGCTTCTACTTCTGGCACTGCCACGTCAGCGGAATCGGGCCGGGTGAGCGCTACGCGTTCCGGGTGGACGGGCCGGGCGATGTGCACGAGAACGGGTCGCGGCACGATCCGCAGAAGGTGCTGATCGACCCGTACGGCAAGGCGATCGACAAGACCCGCTGGGACCGGAACGCCGCGGTCGGGCCGGGCGACAATTCGTCCACCGCGATGCGCAGCGTCGTGCTGGACACCAGCCGGTACGACTGGGAGGACGACGCCCCACCGCGAATTCCGCTGGCGGACACCGTCATCTACGAGATGCACGTCGCAGGGTTCACCAAGTCGCCCACGTCGGGCGCGGCGGCGCCGGGCACCTTCCGCGGTGTGATCGAGAAGATCCCGTACCTGGTCGATCTGGGAATCACGGCGGTGGAACTGCTGCCGGTGTTCGACTTCGACGCCACCGAGGTGCTGCGCACCGGCCCGGACGGCGCGGAGCTGCGCAACTACTGGGGCTACGACCCGATCGGGTTCTTCAGCCTGCACCAGGAGTACTCGTCGGCGGGCACGCCGGAAGGCTGTGCCGACGAGTTCCGCGACATGGTCAAGGCCCTGCACCGCAACGGGATCGAGGTCATCCTCGACGTGGTCTTCAACCACACCAGCGAAGGCGACGAGCACGGGCCCGCGATCTCGTTCCGCGGCACGGCGAACGAGTCCTACTACCACCTGTCCCCGGACGACCCCGGCTACTACATGGATTACACGGGCTGCGGCAACTCGGTGAACGCCAACCACCCGTTGGTCACCAAGATGATCTGCGACAGCCTGGAGCACTGGGTCGTCGACTTCCACGTGGACGGGTTCCGGTTCGACCTGGCCAGCGAACTCGCCCGCGGTGTGGGCGGGGCGGTGCTGGAACAGCCGCCGGTGCTGTGGGAGATCGAGCTGTCCGAAGTGCTCCGCGACACCAAGATCATCGCCGAGCCGTGGGACGCCGCCGGCGTCTACCAGGTCGGCAACTTCCCCGGGCAGCGCTGGTGCGAGTGGAACGGCCTGTTCCGCGACGACGTGCGACGGTTCGTGCGCGGTGACGGCGGCATGGTCGCGGCCGTGGCCCGTCGCATCGCGGGCAGCGAGGAGATCTACGGCCCGCAGGGGAAGGTGGCCACGAACGGCATCAACTTCGTCACCGCGCACGACGGCTTCACGCTCCGCGATCTGGTCTCCTACAACCAGAAGCACAACGAAGCCAACGGCGAGCAGAACCGCGACGGCAGCAACGAGAACTACAGCTGGAACTGCGGGGTCGAAGGCGACACCGACGATCCGGGCGTGCTCGCCCTGCGCGGCAGGCAGGTGCGGAACCTGGCCGCGATCCTGCTGCTCAGCCGGGGCACTCCGATGTTCCAGGCGGGCGACGAGGCAGGGCGGACCCAGCGGGGCAACAACAACGGCTACTGCCTGGACGACGAGCGGACCTGGTTCGACTGGTCGCGGCTGGCCGCCGACTGGGACCTGCTGCGGTTCTTCCGGGCGATGATCGACCTGCGGCGGCGGGTGCCGGCGATGCGCAGCCTGCGGTTCTTCGGCGACCGCGCCAACGACCGCGGCGAGCCCGAAATCAGCTGGCACGGAACCGAACTCGGCTGCCCGGAGTGGCACGACCCGAACGCGCGGGCGTTCGCCGTCACGCTGGCCGGGTTCGGCGGCGACCCGGACTGCCACGTCATGTTCAACATGTTCCACGAGCAACTGCGCTTCGAGCTGCCCCGGCTCCCGGGACGGCGCTGGCTGCGGGTGGTGGACACCGCAGCACCTCCACCGAGCGACTTCCTCGCTCCCGGAACGGAGATCCCGGTCGCCGGTGACGAACTGGTGGTGGCCGACCGAAGCATCGTCATCCTCCTTTCCAGCCCTGAGCAGAGCAGGTAGAAATGGCAGACAATCCCGACTTCGTCCGCTCCGACCTCGTCGCGGGATACGTCGAACCCGGCGCCGTGCAGGACTCCTTCGGCATAACGACGTCCGACGGGCGCACCGTCACCGCGCACCTGGTGCCGAACACCGCGTCGTCGATCCTGCACAACCTCGACGAGCCCTACCGCGACACCACCGCCCGGACCCGCGAACTGCTCGCCGGGGGCGGCTACGTCCTGGTGCGCGGCATCTACTACCCGGATCCCGGCGGATGGTGCTTCGAGGCGAGCCACATCTGCTTCGCCACGGAGGCCGACGGCGCGTACGTCTTCGAGGACCCCGAGTGGTGGGTGGGGCAGGCCCGCTCGATCGCCGACTTCTACCTGCGGGCCCAGTTCGGCGACGGTGCGCACGACTGGCGGCGGTACCGCACCGACCTGACGCTGGACGGCAGGCACCTGCCGGGCGACGCCGAGGGGCACCGGCAGGAGACCGACACCATCTCGCGACTGGTGTACGGGCTGGCCACCGCATACCTGCTGACCGGCGAGGACCGCTTCCTGGACGCCGCCGAGGGCGGCGTGGCCCACCTCCAGGAGAACCTGCTGGTCCGCAACGTCGAGGACGGCTACGCCTACTGGTACCACGGCATGGACGTCACCGAGCGGGGACAGCGCAAGATCTTCTCCTCGGAGTTCGGCGACGACTACCTCGCCGTGCCCATGTACGAGCAGATCTACGCCCTGGCCGGGCCCGTGCAGACCTTCCGCGTCACCGGCGATCCCGGCATCCTGCGCGACCTGGACCTGACCCTGGCGCTGTTCGACCGGTTCTACCGCGACCGCGAGCGCGGCGGCTACTTCTCGCACATCGATCCGGTCGCGCTCGACCCGCGGGCGCCGGAGCTGGGGCAAAACCGGGCGCGCAAGAACTGGAACTCCGTCGGCGACCACGCGCCCGCCTACCTGATCAACGCCTTCCTGGCCACGGGACGCGACGACCTGCGCGACTTCCTGCTCGACACCAGGGACACCATCATCCGCCGGATGCCGCAGGACGACTACAGCCCGTTCGTGCAGGAGCGCTTCCACGAGGACTGGTCGCCGGACCGGGAATGGGGGTGGCAGCAGGACCGGGCGGTCATCGGGCACAACCTCAAGATCGCCTGGAACATGATCCGGCTGCGCAACCTCGACGACTCGCCGGCCGCGCTGGAGCTGGCCGAGGAGATCGGGAGCAGGATGCCCGACGCCGGCGGCGATCGGCAGCGCGGCGGCTGGTACGACGTGGTGGAACACCGCGCCCGCGAGGGCTCCGGGCGGCACCGTTTCGCCTGGCACGACCGGAAGGCGTGGTGGCAGCAGGAGCAGGGAATCCTGGCCTACCTCGTCCTGGCGGGCACGCTCGGCGCGCCCGAGCACCTCGCGCTGGCCCGGGAGTCCGCGGCGTTCTACAACGCGTTCTTCCTGGACCACGACGACGGCGGCGTGTACTTCAACGTGCTCGCCGACGGCACTCCCTACCTGGTGGGCACCGAGCGGCGGAAGGGCAGCCACTCGATGTCGGGCTACCACTCGGTGGAGCTGTGCTACCTCGCGGCCGTCTACACCGGACTGCTCGTCGGCGGCAAGCCGATGGACCTGCACTTCCGGCCGGGGCCAGCGGCCTTCGCGGACGGGTTGCTGCGGGTCGCGCCCGATCTGCTGCCGCCGGGCCGGGTGCGGATCAGCGACGTGTGGATCGACGGAGACCGCTACCACGACTTCGACTCCGAGGGCCTGCTGGTGCGGTTGCCGGAACGCGACCGGCCGATCCGGGTCAAGGTGCGCCTGGTGCCCAGCGACCTCGATTTCGACTGCTTCGCCGAGGAATCCGCGACCGGGGCGCGCATCGTGTGCCGCGGAGCGCTGACCGCCGAGCACGTCGCCGAGTTCGCGGCCCGGCTGGAGGCGGCCATCGCCGCCGATGCCGAACGCATCGAGCTGGTGCTCACCGAGGTCACCGAGATGTCCTGGCCCGCCATCAACGAACTGCTGTACCTGGAATCCCACCTGCACCTGGGCGAGGACCTGGTCGTGGTGGACCCGCCGCAACGCCTGGCCGGGGCGCTCACCGGAACCGGCGCGATCGTCGCCGGTGGCGGCGGAACCGACTGACGCGAGCGGAAGAACGGAAAGGGCACACCGTGCGCACCGAAGAGACCTACGAGATCGCCAGGCGCTGCTTCGAACACCTCGGCAGCGGCGACCTCACCGGCCTGCTCCGGCTGGTCGACGAACAGATCACCTTCGAAATCCCCTGCAACGAGCAGAACTGCTCCATCCCGTACGTCGGCACCCACCTGGGCCGCGACGCGATGCGCTCCGCGCTGCTGACCGCCGCCGACGAGCTGCGGGTCACCTCCTACGTGCTCCGGGACCTGCGCGCCCAGGGTGACGTCGCGATGGCCACCATCGTGGAAGAGGCCACGCACATCGCCACCGGCGCCCACGTCGAGGTCGGTGCCGCGCACCGGCTGGTCATCAACGGCGCGGGCAAGGTCAGCTCGTGGCACGTCTACTTCGACCCGGCGGGGCTGGGCGCGGCATTCCGGAGCCACCGGAACACGTTGCTGTTCCAGGCGATTCGTCATCGCGATGCCGAGTCGCTGCGCGAACAGCTGGCCCGTGGCGCGGACCCGGACCACCGCGACGTCGACTCCGGGCTGACCGCGCTGATGGCGGCGGCCGGGCGAGCCGACGGCGCGACCGTGCGCCTGCTGCTGGCCGCGGGCGCCGACGTCCATGCGGCCGACAGCGCCGCCGGAGCGACCGCGCTGCACAAGGCCTGCCAGGGCGGTTCGCCGGAGGTGGTCCGGCTGCTGGTGGAAGCGGGGGCGCAGGTGGACGCCACCGTGCCGGGCACCGGGCACACGCCGCTGATGGAGGCGTTGTGGTTCAAGGAACCCGAGATCGTGCGCTACCTGCTCGACCGCGGCGCATCGGTGAACCTGGCCACGCACTACGGGTTCAGCATGGCCGAGCACCTCGACTACGAGATCAACGTCAACACCATCGGCAAGGAGCGGCTGGTCGCCGCAGACGAGCACATCCAGCGATGGCGGCGGGACAACGCCGCCTACGCGGAGGCCCAGCCGCTGCTCGACGCGGTGGCCGCCGGTGACACCGATCGCGCGCTCGCGCTCATCGCCGCCGGCGCCGACGTGGAAGCCCGCTATCCCAAGCGCAACGACTTCAACGACGGGCACACGCCGCTGCTGGTGGCGACGCGCGACGGCCACACCGAGATCACCCGCGCACTGGTGGCGGCGGGCGCCGACGCGAACGCCGTCGAGCCGGTCTTCGGCGCGGTGCCGCTGCACAAGGCCGTCTACAACGGACGGACCGACATCACCCGAGAACTGCTCGCCGTACCGGGAATCCTGCTGGACTTCCAGGGCGCGACCAACGGCTACACGCCGCTGCACGACGCCCTCTGGCACGGCTACGAGGAATGTTCCCGCGCGCTGATCGACGCCGGCGCGCGGCTGGACCTGGAGGGACACGACGGCAAGCGTCCGCTGGACATCGCCGTCGAGGTCTTCGGGTCCGACCACGACCTGGTCCGCGATCTGCGGACCGAATCCCAGCAGTACTGACCGAATTCGCACATCGCGAGGTAGTTGGATGCTGTTCTACGTCCAGATGAAGTGGAACCACGAGGGACGGATCTCGCTCGACGAGATCTGGGACGTCCAGGCCGACGAAACGGCCCTGGCCCAGCAGACCGTCGATTCCGGAATGACGGTCGGGATCTGGAAGGTGGCCGCGCAGAAGCGGGTCATCGCGGTGGTCGACGTGGAGTCGACCGAGGAACTGGACCGCACCGCGCTCGGTCGCCTGCCGATGCGCGAGTACCTCGAATTCGAAGTCGTGTGGCCGCTGCGCGACTACGCGGGCTTCGGCGAGGACGTCAAGGCGCACTACAACGTCTGATGGGAAAGAGGACGAAGATGAGCAAGAGGATTCTGGTCGTCGTTTCCGAGTACGGCTACTGGGGCGAGGAACTCGTCGGCCCCTTGGAGACGTTCGACGAGGCGGGCTACGAGGTCGAGCTGGCCACGCCGACCGGCCGCCGCCCGCTGGCCATCACGGTCAGCATGGACCCGGAGCTGGTCGACCCGCCGCTGGGCAAGGCGGTGACCACGCCGGAGATGGCGGAGAAGGTCCGGGTGCTGGACGGTTCCGACCGGCTCGAGAACCCGGTCAACCTCGCCGACTGGCTGCCCGACCGGCCCTACCACAGCTCCCCGAACTTCCTGCGGGAGCTGGAGGCGTACAACCGGGACCTGGCCCGGGTGCAGGAGGAGATCGCCGAGCGCTACGACGCGCTGCTGCTGGTCGGTGGTAGCGGGCCGCTGGTGGACATGGTGAACAACTTCCGCGTCCACGACCTGATCCTGGCCTTCCACGCCCTCGACCGGCCCATCGCCGCCGAGTGCTACGGCGTGGCCTGCCTGGCGTTCGCGCGCGACTTCAACGAGCGCGTGAGCATCATCCGCGGCAAGCACGTCACCGGGCACGCCGTCGAGCTGGACTACAAGGACTACACCGGGTTCATGCGGACCGACTTCATCATCGGCCCGCCGCCGTACCCGCTGGAGTACATCCTGCGCGACGCGGTCGCCCCGGACGGCGCCTTCCACGGCAACTTCGGCAAGGAGCGTTCGGTGATCGTGGACTACCCGTTCATCACCGGCCGCACCACGCCGGACTCGTACCTGACGGGGCAGAAGCTCGTCGAGGTCCTCGACGAGGGCCTGCGCGAGTGGGGCTTCCACCGCTGATGACGGCCGCACCGGCACCGCTCGGCCTCCGGGCGGTGCCGGTCCCCGGCGAGAGAGGTCGATCATGACAACAACGATCCTGGCCAAGGACGCGGTCGTCGAACAGCTCCGGATCGACGGCGTCCAGTACGTCTTCGGCAACCCCGGCACGGTGGAGCAGGGCCTGCTGGACTCCATCGAGCAGGCCGGCAGCCCCGAGTACGTGCTGGTGCCGCAGGAAGCCGCGACGGTCGGCATCGCCGACGGCTACGCCCGCGCCACCCGCAAGCCCACCGTCGTGCAGTTGCACACCGGCGTCGGGCTCGGCAACGGCATCGGGATGCTCTACCAGGCCAATCGCGGGCACAGCCCGCTGGTGGTGCTCGCCGGTGAGGCGGGACTGCGCTACGACGCGATGGACTCGCAGATGGCCGCCGACCTGGTCGGCATGGCCCGCCCGGTCACCAAGTGGGCGACGAGGGTGGTCGACCCGAACTCGGTGCTGCGCGTGCTGCGCCGGGCGATGAAGATCGCCGCGACGCCCCCGATGGGGCCGGTTTTCGTGTCCCTGCCGATGGACGTGCTGGACGCCCCGACCAGGGAACGCCCGCACCCGACCTCGTTCCTGCACACCCGCGCCCGACCGGACGAGGAGGCGATCTCCCGCGCGGCGCGGATGCTGATCGGTGCCGAGCGCCCGATGATCATCGCCGGCGACGGGGTCGCCTACGCCGACGGGCAGGCCGAACTGGCTTGCCTGGCGGAACTGCTCGGCGCCGAGGTGTGGGGAGCGGACTGGGCGGAGGTGAACATCGCGCCGGGGCACCCGCAGTTCTGCGGTCAGCTCGGCCACATGTTCGGCGCCGCCAGCCGGCGCACCACGCTGCGCGCCGACGCCGTGGTGATCTGCGGGACCTACGTGTTCCCGGAGGTGTTCCCGGAACTGCACGAGGTGTTCGATCCGACCGCCCGCATCGTGCACATCGACCAGAACACCTGGGAGATAGCCAAGAACTTCCCGGTCGACGTCGGCATCGTCAGCGACGTCCGCGAGGGACTGGCGGCGCTGGCGGAACAGGTGGACGCCGAGCTCGAACCGGAACAGCGCGGGCGGGCGCGCATCCGGGCGCGCGAGATCGGTGAGCGCACGGTCGCCGACCTCGCCACGGTGCTCCAGGAGGACGAGCGGCGGCACGACGACTCGCCGATGCCGGTGTCCCGCTTCGCGAAGGAACTCGCCCGGTGCCTCCCGGCGGACACGGTCTACTTCGACGAGTCGTTGACCGCGTCTCCGGAGCTGTTCCGGTACCTGTCGCCGAAGGCGCCGGGGGAGTACTTCCAGACCCGCGGCGGTTCGCTCGGTGTCGGGATTCCCGGGGCGGTCGGCCTGAAGCTGGCCAACCCGGAGCGGACGGTCGTCGGCTTCGCCGGCGACGGCGGCACGCTCTACACCGCCGAGGCCATGTGGACCGCGGCCCGCTACGGCATCGGCGCGAAGTTCGTGATCTGCAACAACCGCAGCTACGAGCTGCTGAAGCTGAACATCGAGCAGTACTGGGACGAACTCGACGTCGCGGTGCACGACTTCCCCGGCTCGTTCGACCTGGCGCGGCCGCCGATCGACTTCGTCCGCCTGGGCGAGGCGTTCGGGGTGCCGGGGGCCCGGATCGAACGACCCGACGAGGTGCGCCCGGTCGTCGAACAGGCCCTCGCCTACGACGGGCCGTTCGTGATCGAGGTGCTGACTCCCAAGATCGTCAGCTGAACCGGCATCAAGTCCGAAGTAGACCCCGAGTTGCGGGGCAGGGAGGTTTTGCGATGAACGACGGAACCGTCGACGAGGAGACCACCGAGAAGGTGGTGCGCGAGTGGTTCGCGGCGCTGGGCGAGGGCGACCTCGCGCGGGCGTTCACGCAGTTGGACGACGACGTGGAGTGGGTCAACAAGCCGTCGGTGGCGGGACTTCCGGAGATCCTGCCGTGGGTCGGCACGTTCCACGGCTTGGCGGAGGTGCAGAGCTCCTTCGAGATCTTCCACAGCCTGGCCGAGGTGAACTGGGTCGAGCTCGTCGAGCTGCTGGTGGACGGCGACCAGGCCGCGGCCGTGCTGCGGGAGAAGGCCACGGTCCGCGACACCGGGCGCACCTTCTCGACGCAGTACGTCGAGTGGTTCACCGTGCGCGGCGGGAAGGTCACCAACTGGCGCATCTACATCGACGCCACGTGCATGGTGGACGCCTTCCGCGGTCACCTGTGAGCCGGCCGATGCCCGGCCGGACGACGAAGGTGGCCGTTCTCGTCGAGAGCGACTACTACGAACCGGAGATCTCCTACTACCAGCGGCGCTTTCCCGAGGACGGGATCGAGGTGGACTTCGTCAGCCGGCTGTGGGGACAGCCGGAGCTGACCTTCCACGGGCACGAGTACCAGGTTCCCTTCCGCTGCGGGATCGACCTCGACGACGTCGACGCCGCCGACTACCAGGCGGTGATCGTGCCGTCCGGCATGGTGGCCGATCGGTTGCGCTACAGCGAGGACGTCCACCGGGAGCCACCCGCGCTGCGGTTCCTGCGCCGGGCGTTCGCCGAGGCGGGCGTGGTCAAGGGGATCATCTGCCACGGCATGTGGCTGCTGGCCGCCGCCCCCGAACTGGTGCGGGGGCGAAACGCGGTGGTGCACAACAACCTTTTCGGCGACCTGCGCAACATGGACGGCAACTACGTGGACCAGGACGTGGTCGTCGACGGTGACCTGGTCACCGCGCGAACCGGCGAGCACTGCAACGTGTTCGCCCGGCGAATCATCGAAATGCTGGCGAACCAGCGGTGAGTCAGCCGCGCCATCACGGCGCGGAGAATTCCGACGAGGAGTGTTGGGTTGATTCAACAGCTCATCTTCGCTCGCCCGAAACCCGGTATGAGCGAGCAGGACTTCCAGGACTACTGGATCGACGTGCACGCGGTCGAGTACGCGAGCAAGATCCCGCAGATCAAGCAGTACATAGTGGACCGGCGGGTGGATTCCGCCGTGGACGAACCCGGTGGCCCGCTGTTCAGCGGCGTGGCCGAGATGTGGGTGGAGAGCGAGGCCGACCAGCTGGCCGCGGTGCAGTCGCCGGAGTACGTCAACGGCGCGCGCGAGGACGAGCCGCGGTGGGCGGCGTTCTGGCAGACCCTGGCTCTCGACACCGATGCGCACGTGCTGCGGCCCGGGCAGGAGTACGTGGCGGGCCCGACCGACCGGGTGAAGCTGATGGTGCTGGTCAAGCGCCGCAGCGGCATGGACCTGGAGTACTTCCGCCGCTACAGCCTCGACACCCACGCGCCGAAGCTGCTCGGCATCCCGGGCTTGCGGCGCTACGTGCAGAACCACACGCGGGATGCGGCCTACGCGGTGGCCGAGGCGCCGCTGGACTGCGTGCACCAGCTGTGGTTCGACGACCAGGAGGCGCTGGCGGAGGCGCTGGCGTCGCCGCAGTTCGGCGTGGTCCGGCAGGACCTGCGGACCTTCGTCGAGCAGCGCTACATCCACTCCATGGTCGTCCAGGAGAACTGGATCATCCCGCCGGGCACCCGCTGATCCCCGGGGTGAGCCGGCCATGAACCGGGCCGGCGGAGGCGCGTTCCCGCCGGCCCGGTCCCGACATCGAGGAAGTGACATCGTGCGAAAGCCCAACCTCCCCGGATCCGGGGCCAAGCCGCCGGATTCGGTCGAGTTGTCCACCAACCGGCTGGAGCTGTTCAGCGACGCGGTGTTCGCCATCTCCATCACGCTGCTGATCCTCGAACTGAACCCGCCCGAGCCGTCCGAGCACCTCGCCGGTGACCTGGCGGCGCTGTGGCCGTCCTACCTGTCCTACGTGATCAGCTTCCTGCTGATCGGCCAGGTGTGGCTGAACCACCACACCATGTTCCGCTTCATCAACCGCGTCGACCGGCTGCTCCTGCTGTTCAACCTCTTCCTGCTGCTGGACGTGGTGTTCCTGCCGTTCGCCACCGCGGTGCTCGCCCAGGCCATCACCGCCGACCACGGCGATCGGACGGCGACGGTGCTCTACGGCGGCGTGCTGGCGTTCGGCGGGGTCATGTTCAACGCCATCTGGGCCTACGCGGCGCACCGCCACCGGCTGCTCGGGCCGGGCATCACGCCGGAGGAGGCCCGGCGGATGGGCCGCCGGTTCCGGGTCGGACCGATCCTGTACTTCGTCGCCGCGCTGGCCGGTTTCGCCAGCTCCGCGGTGAGCCTGCTGCTCTACGCGTTCCTGCTGCTCCTCTACCTGGTCGAGGTCGCGGCGGGCGGGAAGAAGCCCGTTCACCTGCGCGCCCAAGACACGAGGAGTCCACGTTGAGCGGTCGATTGGTCGTCGAGGAAGTGAGCCCAGTCGTGTCGCTCGGGCAGCACCCGGCGAAGGCGGTGGTCGGCGAACACGTCTCGGTCCGCGCCACGGTGTGGCGAGAGGGCCACGACGCGCTCGCCGCGACGGTGGTGTGGCGCGGCCCGGACGGGGCCGGCCGGCAGACGCGGATGACCCGGATCGACGTGGACGCCGACCTGTGGGCCGCGACGATCGTGCCCGACGCCCAAGGGCTTTGGCGGTTCCGCATCGACGCGTGGTCGGACCCGTGGGCCACGTGGCGGCACGCCGTGGAGGCCAAGCTGGCCGCCGGGCAGGACGAATCCGATCTCGCCAACGATCTGGAGATAGGTGCCCGACTGCTGGAGCGGGTGGCGCGCCGCCCCGGCTGGGACGCCGGGACGCGGGAACTGCTGCGCACCGCCGCCGCGACCTTGCGGTTCCCGGACGCGGGACTGGCGCACCGGGTCGAGCCGGCGTTGTCGCCGGCCGTGCACGAGGCGATGTGCGCCAAACCGGTGCGCGAGCTGCTGACCAGGGGCAGCACCCACCAGATCTGGGTGGACCGGCACCGGGCGCTGTTCGGCTCCTGGTACGAGTTCTTCCCGCGCTCCACCGGGCCCGTGGACGGCGACGGCGTGGCCGCGCACGGTACGTTCCCGACCGCGCAGGCCGAGTTGGAACGCATCGCGGGAATGGACTTCGACGTGGTCTACCTGCCGCCGATCCACCCCATCGGCGAGACGAACCGCAAGGGGCGCAACAACTCCACGCGGGCCGAACCGGGCGACGTCGGGTCGCCGTGGGCCATCGGGGCGAGCGAGGGCGGCCACGACGCGATCCACCCGGCGCTGGGCACCGAGGACGACTTCGACGCCTTCGTCCGCCGCGCCGGCGAGCTCGGCCTGGAGGTCGCGCTGGACCTGGCCTTCCAGGCTTCGCCGGACCACCCGTGGGTCACCGAGCACCCGGACTGGTTCACCCGGCTGCCCGACGGCTCGATCGCCTTCGCCGAGAACCCGCCGAAGAAGTACGAGGACATCTTCCCGCTGAACTTCGACAACGACCCCGACGGGCTGTACGCGGAGGCGCTCGACGTCGTCCGGTACTGGATCGACCACGGCGTGCGGATCTTCCGCGTGGACAACCCGCACACCAAGCCGCCGAACTTCTGGCACCGGCTGATCGCGGACGTCAAGTCGGAGCACCCGGACGTGCTGTTCCTGGCCGAGGCGTTCACCCGCCGCGCCCGGCTGTACGGCCTGGCGAGGCTGGGATTCACCCAGTCCTACACGTACTTCACGTGGCGCGACACCAAGCAGGAGCTCGAGGAGTTCGGCCACGAACTGCTGGAACACCTGCACGAGGCGCGTCCCAACCTGTTCGTCAACACCCCCGACATCCTGCCGGAGTACCTCCAGCACAGCGTGCCCGCCGCATTCGCGATCCGCGCCGCGCTGGCGGCCATGCTGGGGCCGTCCTGGGGCGTGTACGCCGGATTCGAGCTGTTCGAGGACCACCCGGCCGCGCCCGGCGGGGAGGAATACCTCGATTCGGAGAAGTACCAGCTCCGGCCGCGGGACTTCGCCGCGGCCCGGGCCTCGGGGCGGTCCCTCGAACTGTGGCTGCAGCGGTTGAACGCCATCCGCCGCCGGCACCCGGCGTTGCAGCAGCTGCGGACGCTGCACTTCCACCGCACCGACAACGAGAACATCATCGCGTTCTCCAAGACCGACCCGGCTAGCGGAGACCTGGTGATCTGCGTGATCACCCTCGACCCCCACGACCGCCAGGCGGGCACGTTGCTGCTGGACATGCCGGAGCTGGGCCTGGACCGGGATGCGCGGTTCGCCGTCGAAGACCTCGTGACCGGGCGGACCTGGGAATGGGGCAGTTCCAACTACGTCGAATTCGTACCCGAGCGCGACATCGCGCACATCGTCACCGTCCGCTGAGCCGTCCGCTCAGCGCTGATCTCCTCCCTGCCGCCGCGCGGTTCCCGCACCGGGGACCGCGATGGGTGCCGCGCGCCCTCGGCAGGCCGTCGAAGACGAGGTGGACAAGCAATGCTGCTGGAACCCCCGCCCGGCCGACTGCTCGGCCGGGCACCCGAACTGCCGCGCAGCGGCTCCGAGGCGGCGCCCACCGGGGCGTTGCCCGACGACCCGGAGTGGTACAAGACCGCGGTCTTCTACGAGGTGCTCGTGCGGTCGTTCTTCGACTCCAACGACGACGGGGTCGGCGACCTCCGGGGTCTCGCCGAGCGGCTGGACTACCTGAGCTGGCTGGGCGTCGACTGCTTGTGGCTGCCGCCGTTCTACGCGTCGCCGCTGCGCGACGGCGGCTACGACATCAGCGACTTCCGGGCCGTGCTACCGGAATTCGGCACCATCGACGACTTCGCGCACCTGCTGGACGAGGCGCACCGGCGCGGCATCAGGATCATCACCGACCTGGTGCTCAACCACACCTCCGACGTGCACCCGTGGTTCCAGGAGTCCCGCCGCGACCCCGGCGGCCGCTTCGGCGACTTCTACGTGTGGGCCGACGACGACGAGGGATATCCGGACGCGCGGATCATCTTCGTGGACACCGAGACGTCGAACTGGACCCACGACCCGGTGCGCGGCCAGTTCTACTGGCACCGGTTCTTCTCCCACCAGCCGGACCTGAACTACGAGAACCCGGCGGTCCAGGACGCCATGCTCGACGTGCTGCGGTTCTGGCTGGACCTGGGCATCGACGGCTTCCGGCTGGACGCGGTGCCCTACCTCTTCGAAGAGGAGGGCACCGACTGCGAGAACCTGCCGCGGACGCACGAGTTCCTCAAGCGGTGCAGGCAGGTCGTGGACGAGGAGTACCCGGGCCGCGTCCTGCTCGCGGAGGCCAACCAGTGGCCGGCCGACGTGCTGGAGTACTTCGGCGATCCGGCGGTCGGCGGCGACGAGTGCCACATGGCGTTCCACTTCCCGCTGATGCCGCGCATCTTCATGGCCGTTCGCAGGCAGAACCGGTTCCCGATCTCCGAGGTCCTCCAGCAGACGCCGCAGATCCCGGCCAGCGGGCAGTGGGGCGTGTTCCTGCGGAACCACGACGAGTTGACCCTGGAGATGGTCACCGACGAGGAACGCGACTACATGTACTCCGAGTACGCCGCGGATCCCCGGATGAAGGCCAACATCGGCATCCGGCGGCGACTCGCCCCGCTGCTCGGCAACGACCGCAACCAGCTGGAGCTGTTCACCGCGCTGCTGCTGTCGATGCCCGGTTCACCGGTGCTGTACTACGGCGACGAGATCGGGATGGGCGACAACATCTGGCTCGGCGACCGCGACGCGGTGCGCACCCCGATGCAGTGGAACCCCGACCGCAACGCCGGCTTCTCGCGCTCCGACCCCGGGCGGCTGAACCTGCCGCTGATCGCCGACCCGATCTACGGCTACCAGGCGACGAACGTGGAGCAGCACCTCAACGACCCGTCATCGCTGTTGAACTGGACGCGGACGATGCTGCGCATCCGCAGGCAGCACCCGGCCTTCGGGCTGGGGCTGTTCACCGAACTCGGCGCGTCCAACCCGACCGTGCTGGCCTACGAACGCCGCCACGAAGCCGCCGGGGGAAGCGACGTCGTGGTGTGCGTCAACAACCTGTCCCGGTTCCCGCAGCCGGTCGAGCTGGACCTGTCGGCGCACGAGGGTTCGGTGCCCATCGAGTTGACCGGCGGCGTGCGCTTTCCCGCCATCGGCCCGGAACCGTACCTGCTGACGGTTCCCGGGAACGGCTTCTACTGGTTCCAGATCACCTCGATCGCGGAGGGCGGTAAGCATCGATGACTTCCACGGACGTGTTGTCCCGCGTGGGCGAACTCGCCGAACCGCTGGCCCGGTGGCTGCCCGGGCAGCGCTGGTTCGCGGGCAAGGACCGCCCGGTGCAGTCGGTCGAGATCGTGCACGTCGCGGCGCTCAACGACGACGATCCCGCATTCCTGCACCTCATCGCCCGGGTGCACCAGCCGGACCGCGCCGAGGACTACCAACTGCTGGTCGGGTTGCGGAGCTCGTTGCCGGCGGCGCTCCGCCCGGCGCGCATCGGTGAGGTCGGGTCCCGCACCGCCTACGCCGCGGTGCGCGACCCGGCTTTCGGACGGCTGCTGCTCCAGCTGATCGCCTCCGGCACCACCGTCGGCGAACTGCGCTTCCGGCCGGAGGACGGCGTCCGGCTGGACACCGGCGTTCCGTCCCGGCTGCTGGGTGCGGAGCAGAGCAACACCTCGCTGGTGTACGGGAACAGGTACATCCTCAAGCTGTTCCGCCGCGTCTTCCCCGGCACGAACCCGGAACTGGAACTGCACCGGGCACTGCACAGCGCGGGATCCAGGCACATCGCCCGCCCGCTCGGCTCGGTCGAAGGGCGGCTGCGCGGCCGCCCGGTGGTGCTCGGCATGGTGCAGGAGCTGCTTCCGTCCAATGCGGACGGTTGGTCGATGGCGACGGCCAGCGTGCGCGACCTGATGACCGCGCCCGGTCCGGTGCCCGCCGAACGTGGCGGTGACTTCGCCGCCGAGGCGCGCCGCCTCGGGCGGGCCGTGGCGGAGGTGCACGCCGACCTGCGCGACGCGCTGGGCGCAACGCAGGTCCGGGACGCCCAGCGGCAGGACTGGCTGGACGCGATGGTCGCCCGGTTCGACGAGGTCGCCGGGCAGGTCCCGCAGTTGGCCGCGCACCGCCCGTCGATCCTGTCCGCGTACCGGGCGGCGCGTGCGGGCAGCGGTGCGTTGACGGTCCAGCGCATCCACGGCGACCTGCACCTCGGCCAGGTGCTGCGCACACCGACCGGGTGGGTGCTGGTGGACTTCGAAGGAGAACCCGCGGTGCCCCTTGAGGTCCGCCGCGAGCCCCGGTCGCCGTTGCAGGACGTCGCGGGGATGCTGCGGTCCTTCGACTACGCGGCCTTCCAGCTGTTCACGGGGGGAGAGCACTGCACGGATTCGCCGCGCCGTGCCGAGGAGTGGTCGCAGCGCAACAGGACCGCGTTCCTCGACGGCTACCGGCAGGTCAGCCGCGTGGTCGACGAGGACCGGACCCTCCTGCGGGCCTTCGAGGTGGACAAGGCGGTGTACGAGGTGGCCTACGAACACGCCAACCGGCCGGACTGGCTGTCGATACCGATGTCCTTCGTGGAACGGCTGCCCGTCGTCGAGGAGCTGCCGTGACCGGTCGGCCGCCTGCGGTGCGGGAGTACGCGCGGCTGCTCGACGGATCGCACCCCGACCCGCACACGCTGCTGGGAGCGCACCGCGCCGGCGCGGGGACCGTCTTCCGCACCGTGCAACCCGGTGCGCAGGCGGTCGCGGTGCGGTGCGGGAGCACCCGCTACGAGCTGCTCGAGGTGATGCCGTCGCTGTTCGTCGGACAGGCGCCGCTGCCAGTGTCCGACCACCGGCTGGAAGTCCGCCGCGCGGAAGGCGTCGTGGAGCTCGACGACCCCTACCGCTGGCTGCCCACCCTGGGCGAGCTGGACCTGCACCTGATCGGCGAGGGACGCCACGAGCGGCTCTGGGAGGTCCTCGGCGCGCACCGCAGGAGCCTCGAACTGCCGGACCGGACGGTGCGCGGCGCGGCGTTCGCGGTGTGGGCGCCGGATGCCCGCGGCGTGCGGGTGGTGGGGGACTTCAACGGCTGGGACGGCACCGGGCACCCGATGCGCGCGCTGGGCGCTTCCGGGGTGTGGGAGTTGTTCGTCCCGGGCGTCGAAGCGGGGTGCCGGTACAAGTTCCAGGTGCTGGGGGTGGACGGACGGTGGCGGGACAAGGCCGATCCGATGGCCTTCGCCGCCGAACCGCCGCCGGGCACCGCGTCGGTCCTGCACGAGCCCGGCCACGAGTGGCACGACGCGGACTGGCTGCGGCGGCGCGGGCGCGCCGCGGTGCTGTCGTCCCCGATGAGCATCTACGAGATGCACCTCGGGTCGTGGCGGAAGGGGCTCACCTACCGGGAACTGGCCGACCGGCTCGGCGACTACCTGGCGGACCGCGGTTACACCCACGTCGAGCTGCTGCCGGTCGCCGAGCACCCCTACGGCGGGTCGTGGGGCTACCAGGTCACCTCCTACTACAGCCCGACCGCCAGGTTCGGCTCCCCGGACGACTTCCGGTACTTCGTGGACCGGCTGCACCAGCGCGGCATCGGCGTCATCCTGGACTGGGTGCCGGCGCACTTCCCGCGCGATGCCTGGGCATTGGCCCGCTTCACCGGGCAACCGCAGTACGAGCACCCCGATCCGCAGCGCGGGGAGCATCCGGACTGGGGCACGCTGGTCTTCGACTTCGGCCGCCCCGAGGTGCGCAACTTCCTGCTGGCCAACGCGCTGTACTGGATCGAGGAGTTCCACGTGGACGGCCTGCGCGTGGACGCCGTCGCCTCGATGCTCTACCTGGACTACTCCCGCGGGCCCGGGCAGTGGTCGCCCAATCGGTTCGGCGGGCGGGAGAACCTCGAAGCGGTGCAGTTCGTCCGGGAGCTCAACGCCACCGTCCACGAACACCACCCGGGCGTGGTGATGATCGCCGAGGAGTCGACCGCCTGGCCGGGTGTGACCGCACCCGCCGACCGCGGGCTCGGGTTCGACCTGAAGTGGAACATGGGGTGGATGCACGACACCCTGTCGGTGCTGTCGCACGATCCCGTGGAGCGCCGGGATCTCCAGGACGAGCTGACGTTCGCGCTGAGCTACGCCTGGACCGAGAACTTCGTGCTCGCCCTCTCGCACGACGAGGTGGTGCACGGCAAGGGCTCGTTGTGGGGCAAGATGCCGGGCAACGCGTGGCTGAAGGCCGCGAACCTGCGTGCCCTGCTCGGTTTCACGTGGGCGCATCCTGGCAAGCAGCTGCTCTTCATGGGCGGTGAGTTCGGCCAGGCCGGGGAGTGGGCGGACAACCGCTCGCTGGACTGGGGCCTGCTCACCGAGCACGCCGATGCGGACCTGCACCGCGGGCTGGACCGCCTGGTCACGGATCTCAACCACACCTACGCGAAGCTGCCCGCGCTGTGCACGTGGGACTTCCGCAAGGAGGGCTTCTCCTGGATCGTCGGCGACGACGCCGACCGCAACGTGGTCGCGTTCCTGCGGCACGGCGCGGATGGATCCGTGGTGGCGTGCGTGGCCAACTTCGCGGGCGTCGCCCACGACCGGTACCGCATCGGCCTGCCCGCCATCGAACGCTGGAGGGAGGTGCTCAACACCGATGCCCGCGAGTACGGCGGTTCGGGGGCCGGCAACCCGGCGCGGATCACCGCCGACGACCAGCCGTGGCACTCCTGGCCCGCTTCGGCGGTCTTGCGGCTGCCCCCGTGCGGGGTGGTGTGGCTGGCACCCGAGCGCTGACGGCGACAGCTCGGCGGTCACGATGCCGACTGCCGCGCGACCAGGCCGTTGCGGTGCGCGAACACGGCCAGCTGGAGCCGGTCCCGGTTGCCCAGCTTGCGCAGCAGGTGCGAGACGTGGTGCTTGACCGTCGTCTCGGACAGGAACAGCCGGGTACCGATCTCCCGGTTGGACAGTCCTTCCGCGACCAGGTCGAGGATGTCGCGTTCGCGGGCCGTCAGTTGCCGCACGACGTCGTGGTCGGCGTCGGCCGGTGCGTCGCGGAGGAAGGCCAGCACCGGGTCCACGAGGCACGGTTGCAGGTAGCGATGTCCCTCGTGCACCGCGAGCACGGCGCGGCGGAGTTCCTCCGCGGTGCAGTCGTCGGTGATCACCCCGGCGATCCCGGCGCGCAGCCCGCCGATCAGCCTGCGGTCGGTGCGGTCGGCCAGCAGCAAGATGGTCGGCCGTGCCCGGTCGCGGCGGATCTTCGGCAGCCAGGACCACCTGCCGCCCTCGACGTCGTCCGCCAGGTCGATGTTGGTGAGCACGACGTCGGGGGCGAGCCGCTCGGCGAGCGCCTCGGCCTCCGCGGCGCTGCTCGCCTCGCCCACCACGTCGATGCCGCCGATCTTGCCCAGCTGGGACTGCAGTCCGGTCCGCCAGAACGCGTTGTGCGCGCAAACGAGGATGCCGATCTTCATTCGTTCCTGCGGTTCCAAGAGGTCTCCGATCCCCGTCCAGATGTGCTTCGAGCGAACCGGGGAACGCGTTTCGCGACCAGGAACAAATATTCTGCGAACTCCGCGCATTTTCGCGTGTACCGGGTTGGGCGAATTGCTCCAAGAGTGGAGTTCACAGTCTTGAGTTCCCGTTTCCCGTGCGATGCCGATGGGGCGGATCAGCAGATCTGCGTCCTCCTCCGGAGGTTGCTGTAGCGAGCATCACATTTGCTTGGACAAACGTCCTCTTCGACTGGGGCCGAATGTGCGAATGCCACTGTCGGCCGTTTAGCGCAAAACGTAATGACTGCTTTGTCTGAAATCCAGGTAAATCGTTACAGTATGAAACAGGTTCGCAAGCTTCGATGGAGCCTCATTGCTCCAAAAGTGCAGTTACTTGTGGGTATTAGCTACTGATTGCAACTGTAGTGGGCTGAATGGGTGGTTATCTGCTCTAAAGTGGCAACGCCACTTTGGTCATGTTTGACTTGCTGTGACCGCGTGGGTCGCGGTCAGAGGTGTTGCGTGCATGCCGTATCGAGCTCGAATGCGAGCGACTGGGGGTCTGTATTCGGAATTCAGGAGGGCGTTCGAACTGGTGGCTATTTCTGTTCCGGGGCGGGTCCGCGGAACAGGGAATACTTGTTCTTGGGGAACGGCATGGTTGACGGACTGATCTGGGAAGACGGGCGATTCGGGGGTGGTGGGAATTCCTTCGGTGTCCTGCTGCGCCGACTCCGCATTGCGGCCGGACTCACGCAGGAAGGGCTCGCCGAGCAGTCCGGGCTGAGCGTGCGCACGATCAGCGACCTGGAGCGCGACAAGACGTCGCGACCGCAGCGCTCGTCGGTGCGGCTATTGGCGCGAACGCTGGGGTTGGAGCGCGAACAAGCCGAAGAATTCCACCGCACGGCGCACGCGCCATTTCTGGGCCGACCCGGATCCGCTGCGCGGGTCCGCGCCGCATCCAACACCGCAGGCGGGGCGCAGCGCCGTCATGACGTCTTCTCCGAACTGCCCGCCGACGTGCCCTTCTTCATCGGAAGGCTCCAAGTGCTGCGGCGATTATGCGCAACGCTGGCACCAGACGCGAGCATGGCCTCCGACCGGCCTCGGATAGTCAACATCACCGGAGCGCCGGGCGCCGGCAAGACGGCGCTCGGCGTGCACGTCGCACACCGGCTCAAAGACCAGTTCTCCGACGGTCACATCTACGTCGATCTGCAGTTCAAAGATGGTTCGGGGGTGTGCACCGACGAGATCCCCAGCCGCATCCTCCGTTCGCTGGGCGCGCGTTCCGTTCCCGCCGGTTTGGAGGAGCAGTGCGCCCTGCTCCGCGCCCTGCTCGCGTCCCGGCAGGTTTTCCTGCTGCTGGACGGAGTCGTGGACGAGGCCCAGGTGCGCCCGTTGCTGCCGGGGGTCGGCCGCAGCGTCGTCGTGCTGATCAGCCACCGCAAGTTGCACGCGATCGACTGCCGGTGGTCGGTGCGGGTTCCCGGCTTCACCAATCGAGAATCCCGGGACTACCTGGCCGGACTGTTCGGAACCGACCGGATGGCCGCCGACTCCGAAGGCGTGCGCGGGCTCGTCGCCTGCTGCGCGGGAAACCCGCTCGCCCTGCGCATCGCGGGCTCGCTGCTCGCCGCGCGGCCCTACGTGCAGCCGCGCGATCTCGCTGCGCTGCTGGCCGACCCGTGCAAGCGATTGGGCCACCTCGTGATCGGGGACCTCAGCGTGCGCGACAGCGTGCGCAAGGGCTACAACAACTTGACGCCGGATCAGCGATCGAGTCTCCAGGCGCTCAGCCGGGTGTCGTCGAACGCCATCACCTACACCGAGATCCCTGCCCTGCTCGGCCGCCCCGCCTACGAAAGCCGCGCGCTGCTCGCGGACCTGGTGGACGCCGGGCTGGTGCACACCACCGGCGTGGCCGCCTGCAGCGCGCTGAAGTACCGCGTGGACGACTTCATGCGCAGCTATGTCCTGGGGCACTGCGAGATGCTCGACGCCGGGTAGCCAGAAATCGATTTCCAGAGGACGAGCCGACGCCCGCGACCGGGCGGCAATACCGAAGGGAAATGCATGCGGTACACCCTCCTCGGCAAGACCGGCCTGCGGGTATCGGAAATGTGCCTGGGAACCATGACGTTCGGCAGCGACTGGGGTTGGGGCGCGCCGAAGGAAACCTGCGGCCAGATCCTCGACGCCTACGCCGGGGCCGGCGGCAACTTCATCGACACCGCGAACGCCTACACGAACGGAACCGCCGAGCAGATCCTCGGCGAACTCCTGGAGGGACGGCGCGACGAGTTCGTGATCTCCACCAAGTACAACGCGCCGACGCGGCGCGGTGACGTCAATGCGGTGGGCAGTCACCGCAAGAACCTGGTGGCCTCGCTGGAGGCGAGCCTGCGGCGGCTGCGCACCGATCACATCGACGTGTACTGGGTGCACGCCCGGGACACCTTCACGCCGGTCGACGAGATCATGCGCGCGCTCGACGACCAGGTCCGCCTGGGCAAGATCCTCTACGTTGGGGTCTCGGACTGGCCCGCGTGGGAGGTGGCCCAGGCCAACACGCTCGCCGAGTTGCGCGGCTGGTCGCCGTTCATCGGTGTGCAGCTGCGCTACAACCTGCTGGACCGCTCGCCGGAGCGCGAATTGCTGCCCATGTCAAGGGTTTTCGATCTCGGCGTGCTGGTCTGGGGCCCGCTGGCGGAGGGGCGGCTGACCGGGAAGTACCTGCGCGGTGAGCACGGCCGGTTGAACACCTACGACTGGGGCGGCGACCACGACCGGGCCGACGGCATCGTCCGGGAGGCGGTGCGCATCGCCGAGGAGGTCGGCCGCACCCCGGCCCAGGTGGCGTACGCCTGGCTGCGCTCGCGGCCGGGCATCATCGTCCCGATCGTCGGCGCCACCAGGCAGGAGCAGCTGCGGGACAACCTGGGCAGCCTGGAGCTGGAACTGGAGGCGGCCCACCTCGACCGGCTCGACGAGGTGAGCAGGGTCGAGCTGGGCTTCCCGCACGACTTCGTGCGCTCGGACGCGATCACGCCCGTCATCTACGGCGACCGGTGGGAGGAGATCGACGACCGGCGGCGTACGGTCCGGCGCACCCCGCACGACATCGAGTGACCGCTGCCCCTCCCCGAAGGATCTCCCGGGGCGGCCCCGCTCCTTCGCCTCCGCGGTGGGGAGGCGAAGGAGATTCGGGCGAAACCGGGGCCTGCGCGTCGGTGTCAGCTGATCATGCCGCCTGCGAACGGCATCGCCTGCCAGTGGGCGACGGCAGGCTCCAGGTACTCCGCCAACACGGGCAGTTGCGGCACGAGCGTGAGGGTGGCGACGACCCGCAGCATCCCCACGGCGTTCACGAACTTCATGACTTCGTCGTTCAACGGCCGCAGGCCGTTGCGCTGCGCCCCGCGGTTGTAGGCGGCTTCGAGGTCGGGGCCGAGTGCGGCCAGGTCCCACTCAACGGGGCCCAGCGTGACCAGTTCGAAGTCGGCGAAGAGGTGACCGCCCACCCCGGCGAAGATGTTCGCCGGCGGGGAGTCGCCGTGGATGGGCTGCAGGTCGACCCCGGGGAACGCCCCCTCGAACGCCGCGCGCGAGCTGACGAGCGGTTCCAGGACCTGCCACTCCCGGCTTGCGCGATCGAGCTCCGCCGGAGCGATGAGGTCGGGGCGCTTTTCCAGCAGGGCAAGGCTTTCCGCGACGAACTGCGGTTCCGCTGAGGACAGGAACGACAGCCGGCCGGGGTATGCGCGCAGCGCGGCGTGCAGGTCGGCGGCGAGCTCGGAGTTCGCCACGTAGTCGGGTTCCCCGTCCCGGGCCTCCTCGGCGAACTGCCAGAACGTCATCGAGAACCCGTCGCGCTGAACGGGTTCCCGGGGCACGAGGGGGCTGGGCGGGATCACGGGCGTTCCCCGGTCTGCGAGCCACCGCGTCACGTCCAGTTCCGCCTGCTGGCGGCGCGCCAGGGCGTCGAGCCCGGTGTTGTGCGGCAGCACGGTGGGAATCCGGGCCACGACCGGTGCGGGCGCGAGGTGGACGACGACGGAGAAGAGGTCGTGGAGCACCCGGGCATCGGTCACGGTGAGCCCCAGGTCGCGCCCCGCCCCGACGGCCGCGTCGACTGCGGCGGAGGTGCGGTGGGCGATGTGCTGCGGCGACGCGGACTCGGTCATGGGCCCGATTGTTCCATTTCGCGCGGCCGCCAGGTGACGGCGGCTCCGCGGGCGGGAACCGGTCTGCCGCGGTACACAAGGGGACTGGTCGCTTTCCGGACGAGGGTGGTGCATCGTGAAGGTAGGTGTGGGCGTGCTGTGAGCGCTGCTCGGGGCGAGGGCGGCGATCCGCCGCTGGGAGGCGGGCGGGGGCCTGCTGTTCGCGGTGCCGCGAGCGTTGCCGCTGCTGCCGCTGGCGGCCCTGGCGATCGTCATCGGCACCGCGGCGTTCCACCACCGCGCGGTCCGGCGATCCGGCCGCGCGGAGGAGTGATCCGCTGGTGTCCACAGTGGCCTGCCAGGCCGGGGCGGAAACCAGCTCGGCCTACCGGAGAACGACCGTGCAGTGGCCGCAGACGTCATCTGCGAGTACACCGCGGGAGATTGGCCCGGGCCTCCGAGCCGCCTGCCGTGCGAGGGCGCGGTGTGCGCACGGCAGAATCCGGGGTGTGATAGCGGAACGCCTTTTGGAGCAGCAGGAACTCATCAACGGTGAGGCTCGCCGGGTCGCCGCCGAGCTCGACCTGATGGCCGTTCTCGGCGGGGTCGGTGAGCCGGTGCAGGTCGGCAGCTCGGCCCTGGGGGTCATGGTGCGGCGGGATCTCGACGTCACCGTGGTCTGCCGGGAACTGGACCGGGACGCCCACCTGGCCGTCGCGCGCATCGGCGCGGAACTCGCGGTGCTGGAACGGGTCCGGGAGGTCCGGTTCCGCGACGACACCGGGATGTGGAACACCGACCCCCGCTACCCGGACGGCCTGTACCTGGGCGTTTCCTACCGGGCCGTGGACGGCGCGGACTGGACGCTGGATATCTGGTTCGTCGATCGACCCGACCGGCAACCGGACCTCGAACACCTGCGAACCCTCGCGCCCAGGCTCGACGACGAGCACCGGGCCCTAGTGCTGGCCATCAAGGAAGAACTCGCGAAGAGACCGGCCGACGGCGTCGCCAGCTATGAGGTGCACCGGGCGGTGCTGGACCACGGCGTGACCACCGCGGAGGAATTCGACAGCTGGCGAGCGGACCGGCGATGACACCGGGGCAGGGGGTGGGCGACCCGCTAACCCCCTGCCGCTTCGCCGAACGTCAGGCGGTTCGCGAGGTCGCGGCCGTGCCGGTCGTCGCGGCGGTGGTGCGGTCCTTGACGACCACACCGTCCTTGACGACGAGTTCGATGGCATCCGGGTCGGCGAGGGCGGCGATGCCGGTCAGCGGGTCGACCGACACGACCACGAGGTCGGCGATCTTGCCGGCCTCCAGGGTGCCCAGTTCGCCGGCGAGCCCCAGCAGTCGCGCCGCGTTGGCGGTGCCGGCGACGATGGCGTCCGACGGGGACATGCCCAGGTCCACGAGGTGTGCCAGTTCGAGCAGCTTGCGCGCGTGCGGGCAGACGCCGGCGTCGGTGCCGAGCGCGACCTGGACCCCGGCCTGGATGGCCCTGGCGAGGTTCTCGCGGGCGATCTCCGACCACCGCACCTTCTTCTCGTACAGGTACGGCGGCACGAGCGCCGGATCCGGTACCCGCAGGGCCGCGCTGAGCGTCGGAACCAGGAAGGTGCCCTTGTCGAGCATCAGTTCAACGCCCTCGTCGTCGATCTCGTAGCCGTGCTCGACGCTGTCGACGCCGCCGCGGATCGCCGCCAGGATGCCCGCGGTGCCCTGCGCGTGCGCGGCGATCTGGCGGGGTCGCGAATGGCGTTCGAGCTCGGCGCGGATCAGCGCGATCTGGTGCTCGGTGATCCCGAGGTCGTCCGGCTGGTCCGTCGGGCTCGACACCCCGCCGGTGGTGCAGACCTTGATGACGTCGGCGCCGGAGCGGATCAGGGTGCGCACCGTGGTGAGCACTTCCTCGTCGGTATCGGCCACGCAGAGGCTCGGAACGTTCACCAGCGGCATCACCTTGCCGTTGGGCAGGGTCAGGTCGGCGTGACCGCCGGTCGGCGAGATCACCTGGACCGCGATCCGGGCCCGGGGGCCGGTGATCAGGCCGTCGTCGAGGGCGCGCCGCATCCCGTGGTCGAGCCCGCCGAGATCGCGGATGGTGGTGATGCCCGCGTCCAGCGTCTGGCGCAGCCGCCGGGCGGTCTTGAGCGTCGCGTAGCTCCCGGCGTCGGACACCACGTTCCGCGGGTTCTCCTCGACCGCGGTGGTGGCGTGCACGTGGGTGTCGAAGAAGCCGGGCAGCACGGTGCGGCCACCCCCGTCGATCGTCCGGACCGGAGTGACCCCGGCGTGCTCGCGCCGGGGACCGACGTAGGTCAACCGCCCGTCCGCAGCAACGACCTCGCCGTCTTCCACGGGGGAGCCGCCGGTGCCGTCGATGATCCGCACGTTGGTCAACCGGATTGTTCCGCCGTGACTCATGGTTCCTCGCTCTCGCTCGATTTCCTCGGCAGGCGCCGGAATCGCGGGGCATCCCCGTCGATTCCGGCGCCTGCCGCGTGGCCGCCTGCACCGTCCGGTCACTCCTGGGCGAACGCCTCCTTCGCCTGCCGCAGCAGGTCCGGCTCAGTCAGCAGCCGGATGGTGGTGGTGGCCAGCAGCGTCGCCCCGTCCAAGGCGACCTGGTCGCCTGCCGCGGCACCGGCCGCCTCGGCGGCTTCGTGGGTGTGCATGGTGACGCCGGGGACGAGCTCTAGGAGCGGGTGCGCTGACGGCACCACCTGGCTGACGTTGCCCATGTCGGTGGAGCCCCCGGCGCGGTTCGGCAGTTCCGCGCCGGGCTCCCGGCCCATCGCGACGAGCGTGCCGGTGATGAGCTCGGCGAGCACGGCGTTGCTGCGCATGGCGGCGTAGGCAGGCGCGGACCGGCGGATCTCGACGTCCGTTCCGGTGGCCAGCGCGGCTCCGCGCGCGCAGTCGTGGACCGCGGGGACGAGCCGATCGGTGAGGTAGCGGGTGTCGGGGGAGCGGACGAAGGCCCTGATCGCCGCGCGCTCCGGGATGATGTTGGGCGCCTGACCGCCGTCGGTGATGATCGCGTGGATGCGGGATTCCGGGCGGATCTGCTGGCGCAGCAGGCCGATGGCGTTGAGCGCGAGGGTGGCGGCGTCCAGGGCGTTGCGCCCCTCGTGCGGGGTGTCGGCGGCGTGCGCGGGGACACCCGTGAACACGAATTCCACGGCCTCGCGCGCCAACGAGGGCATGTGGACGCGGTTCGCGCCGGTCGGGTGGACCATCATGGCGGCGTCCACTTCGGACAGCACGCCCGCCTCGATCAGGTAGGCCTTGCCGCCATCGCCTTCCTCGCCGGGGCTGCCGACCGCGAGGATCCGCGCGGCGGTGCCCGGGTGCTCGGCCAGCCAGCGCTTCGCGGCGATCGCGGCGCCGAGCCCGGCCGCGGCGATCGTGTTGTGCCCGCAACCGTGCCCCAGGCCCTCCAACGCGTCGTACTCCAGGAAGATCGCGACCGTCGGCAGGTGGCCGTCGTGGTCGCCGGCGTTGGTGAACTCGGCGACGAACGCGGTGTCGAGATCGGCGACCCGCTCCCGGACGTCGAACCCGTGCGAAGCTCAGCGAGTCGCGGAGCAGCTTCGCGGCGTGGTGCTCGGTGAAGCGGATCTCGGGCCGGTCGTGGATCCGGTGGCTGACGTCGAGGATCTCCGGTCGCAGCGCCTCGACCAGGCCGGTGATGGTGTCCAGCAGGGCGGTGCCGGAATCGTGGGTGGACAGGGCTTCCTCCTAGATGGGTGGGGGTGGGTGGTCAGCGTCCGATGTGGAACGTCTCGCCCGGCCCGATCGGGATGCCGAGCGCGGTCCACACGACGAAGAACAGCAGCCAGCTGGCGTAGAACGCGGCGGTGTAGGGCAGCATGAGCGAGAACAGCGTGCCCAAGCGCGCTTTCTTGTCGTAGCGCTGGATGAAGCCGAGCAGGATGGCGATGTACGGGCTCAGCGGCACCATCATGTTGGTCGAGGAGTCCGCGATCCGGTAGGCGGCCTGGACGTAGGCCGGGTTGACGCCTTGGAGCATGAACATCGGCACGAACGTCGGCGCCTCCAGCGACCACAGCGCCGATCCGCTGGCGATGACCAGGCTCAGCGCGGCGGTGAGCAGGCTGAATCCGACCAGCCCCAGGATGCCGCCGATGCCGAGGGACTTCAGCAGCGCGGCACCGTGGACCGCCAGCAGCAGACCGAGGTTCGACCAGGTGAACCAGGCGATCGCCTGGGCCGCGACGAAGATCAGCACGAGGAAGCCGGAGAGTTCCTTGACCGACTTGCTCATCAGCGCGGGGATGTCGGAGGTGCTGGTGATCGTGCGGGCGGTGACGCCGTAGGCGGTGGCGGTGCTGACGAAGAACATCAGCAGGATCGGCACGATCCCCTCCAACAGCGGGGACTTGAGCAGGCCACCGGTTTCCGGGTTGCGGAGCGGGGAACCGGGGACGGCGGTGACGATCGCGACCGCGAGCACGTACAGCACGGCGGTGATGCCGGCGTTGCGCAGTGCCCTGCCGTTCAGGGCGGGCTCCGCGGCCGGGCTTTCGGCGTCGTCGTCCGGATCGGGGGTGTAGGTGCCCAGCGGGGCTCGATGATCTTCTCCGTGACGATCGTGCCGACGATCGCGAGCATGACCGCCGATGCGGGCATGAAGAAGTAGTTCGCCAGCGGCGACACGGTGGTTCCGGGCGCGACGATCCCGGCGGCCGCGGTGGTGATGCCGGACAGCAGCACGTCCGTGCTGGTGATCACGAAGTTCGCCGTGAACGCCGCGCCGGTGGCGGCGAAGCCGGCGGCGAGCCCGGCCAGCGGATGCCGGCCCATCTTGAGGAAGACCATCGCCGCGAGCGGCGGAACGATGAGCGCCGAGGCGTCCGAGGCCAGGTGGCTGATGATGCCCACCAGCATCACCGTGAGCGTCACGTACCGGGGCTTCACCCCGGCGAGCGCCCGGCGCAGGACGGCCTCGATGAGCCCGACCTGCTGGGCGAGGCCGATGCCGAGCATGAGCACCACGACCAGCGGCAGCGGCGGGAACTCCACGAAGTTCTTCAGCGCGCTGGTCATCACGTACGTCAGCCCCTCGCCGGAGAGGATGCTGTGGATCAGGACCTGCTTGCCGGTCCCCGGGTGTACCACCGACGCCCCGAGCCAGCCGGCCACGGCCGACACCGCCGCGATCAAGATCGACAGGTACACGAACAGCATGAACGGGTGCGGCAACGCGTTGCCGACTCGTTCCACGACGTTCAACGTCGCAGCCAGAGCCCTGCTGCCGGCTCCAGGCTTCGTTCTCGCGTTGGTCCTCGCCACTGAGTCCCCTAACGCGTCCGGGTGGTCTTTGGTGCGCACATCCTGGGTACTGTTTTCGCCTGACCGGGCTAAGCTGCGGGAAAGTGGTTCTCAGGAAGTTCGAATGCGCGAAGTTGTCAATCTCGACGAACTGGATCTGGATCTGATCAGCGCGCTGCAGATCGCTCCGCGCGCTCCGTGGGCGCTGGTCGGCGAGGTGCTGCAGGTCGACGCGGCGACCGCGGCCCGGCGCTGGGAGCGCCTGAGCGAGGCCGGGGCGGTCTGGCTGACCTGCTACCCCGGCCCGCACTACCCGGAGCCGGTCTGCATGGCCTTCATCGAGGTCGACTGCGCCCAGGGGCAGGCGCTGGCGGTGGCCGAGCAGGCCTCGCGGCTGCCGGCCGTGGTCACCGCGGAGCACGTCACTGGCGGACGCGACCTGTACTTCACGGTGATGGTCGGGGATCTCGGCGAGCTGACCGAATTCCTGCTCGGCGACCTGCAGCGGATCCCGGGCGCGCAGACCACCCGGGTGCAGGTCGTCACGGAGCTGTACGCCCAGGGCGGTGACTGGAACCTCGGCGGGCTCGATGCCGCTCAGCAGGAGCGGATCAGGCGTTCGCGGCCCAGCGGCAAGGGCTTCTCGATCCAGGCGCTCCGGCCGGTCGACCGAAACCTGCTGCGGTTGCTGGCGAATGCGCCGCGCGCGTCGTACACGCATCTCGCCAAGGGGGCGGGGATCAGCGTCAGCACCGCGCGCCGCCGCGTCGACGCGTTGCTGGCGTCCGGGATGGCCGGCATGCGCTGCGAGGTGTCCCGGGTGCTCGCCGAGGTTCCGATGTCGGCCACGGTCTGGGCGAACGTGCCGCCGGCCGACCTGCCCGGCGCGGCCGCGCTGATCGCATCGCTGCCCGAAACGAGGGTGTGCGCCGGGATCACCGGTGGCATGGCGAACCTCTTGTTCAGCGTGTGGCTGCGCAGGCCGAAGGAGCTCCAGCTCATCGAGCGCCGGCTCGGCGACCTGTTCCCGCAGGTGAGCATCGTGGACCGGGCCCTCTGCCTGCGCCACGTGAAGCGCGCGGGGCGCCTACTGCACGACGGCGACCTCGCCGGCGACATGGTCCCGCTGGCCATGTGGAACGACTGACCACGCCCGGCGCCCGGGTGCGCCGCACGCTCCGCCGATGGCCGCCCGTCGCCGCCGTCCCGCGGGCAGCGTCCTAGTTGTATTCTCCCTTTTCCTGTGTATATTAGGTTCAATCCTAGGGAGGTTAGGAAACCTGATGCCGCGTGAGAGGATCACTCCGGACGCGCTGGTGTCCGCCGCCGCCGATCTCGCCGACGAGATCGGCTTCGAGAATCTGACGCTGGCGGCGCTCGCGAAGCGCTTCGGCGTCCGCGACGCCAGCCTGTACACCCACATCCGGGGCCTCGCCGACCTGCAGGAGCGCGTGGCGCTGCTCGCGCTCACCGAATGGGCCGACGCGCTGGGCGCGGCCGTGGCGGGACGGTCCCGTCACGACGCCCTGATCGCCTTCGCCGACGCCTACCGGGCCATGGCGACCGGGCATCCGGGCCGCTACGCGGCCACCCGGTACCCGGTGTCGTCCGAGGGGCTCGCCGCATCGGCAGGCGTGGCTCGCATCATCGAGGTCTGCTACGCGCTGCTGCGCGGCTACGACCTCTCCGAACCCGACGCCACCGACGCGGTCCGGTTGCTGCGCAGCACCTTGCACGGCTTCAGCGACCTGGAGGCCACCGGCGGCTTCACCGCCGACCACAGCCTCGACGTCTCATGGCGGCGGGCGGTCGACACGCTCCACCACACCCTGACCAACTGGTCGAGGATCTAGAACCCTTTCCATTGGGCGCCCTTCCTTATGTGTGTCCAAATACACGGCTGAGGGGCCGTCCTCGCCAGGAAACCTCTGAGAGCCCGCGGCGGTGCACGTGTCGTAGGTGGGTTATGCGCCTGCGGCGCATGCGGCGCCCCATCGACGTGCAGCTTTGCGACCCGCGGCTGCGGGCCGATCAGGATGAAAAACGCTGATTAGGAGAAACCCATCCGTACCGGAACGCTCAACATCGACGGCACTCCCATCGACTACCGCGACTGCGGCGACGGCCCCCCGCTGCTGCTCCTGCCCGGCGGCGCCGGCCACGCCGGCACCCTCGACGGCATCGCCGCGCACCTGGCCGACCGCTACCGCGTCGTCACCATGTCCAGCCGGATGGCCTCGGCGCGGCCGGGCACCGAGCACGGCGACCAGCACCCGAAGGTCTACGCCGAGGACACGCTCGGCCTGATCGAGGCGCTCTTCGACGAGCCGCCGACCGTGTTCGCCTTCAGTTCCAGCGCCATCACCACCCTCGAACTGCTGACCCGCCACCCCGAGCGCCTTCGCCTCGCGGTCGTCCACGAGCCCCCGGTGCTCGGCCTGCTGCCGGACGCCGGACGCTACCGGGACGAGCTCGAAGCGGTCCGGACGGCCGCGCGCACCCTGGGGATGGACGAAGCGGGCCGGCTCATGACCGAGACCATGACGGCTCCGGAACCCGGCACGGACTCCCCGGAACTGCGCCACCCCGGCGACTGGCTCGACGGCTACGCCGAGACCCTCCCCGAACCGCCCACCCCGGAACTGCTGGAGCTGTTCTCCCGGCTCGGCGAGCTCCAACCGCTGTTCCTGGAGCACATCCTGATCCCGTTCACGACCGCTGAGGTCGACCTCGCCGCGCTCGGCGCGGTGGGCCCGCGGCTGGTTCCCGTCGCCGGCATCGACTCCCGGGGCCAGCTTCCCCACCGGGCCGCCGCGGCCCTCGCCACCGGGCTCGGACTGCCGCTGAACGAGTTCCCCGGTGGCCATCTCGGGCCCATCGAACGCCCCGCGCAGTTCGCCGGCGCGCTCAGGGCGCTCCTCGAAGGGCGCTGACGCGAGGGCGGTCTAGCTGCCGGGTGTGGCGGCGATCTGCTGGGTCGGGCTGTCCGGGGCGGTCAGGCTCGCGCTGACCGTTCGCTGCAGGTTCCGGTGCGCGTTGTTGAGCTCGTGGCGCAGGCCCAGGATCTGCTTGGTCAGCGCGTCGCCTTCGGCCAGCGTGCTCGTTTCGACCGCCCGCAACAGCACTCCGAGGTGGCCGTGGAGGCGTTGGTGCACGTCGGAGAACGTCACGAACTGCTGCTGCACTTCCAGCGGCGGGGACGTTCGCGTCACCGCCTTGATCATCGTTTCCTGCCAGCGCCGGGTGGTCTGGCGGTAGTAGCGCTCCGCGGCGACGCGGTGGTGCGGGGCCACCTGGGTGTCCAGGGCGCTGCGGATCAGTTCCTGGCCCGTGTCGACCAGCTCCCGGGCGACCGTGGTCACCGCGTAGGCCCACTCCCACTGTTCCGTCTGGGTGGCGGTCCGGCGCTCCTGCTTCGCCTCTTCGAGCTGCCGGTCGGACAGCTTCACCTGCTCCCAGGCACGTTCGGCCTGCGCGCGTGCGGCTTGCGCGGACCCGGCCGCCTTGGCGGCGTTGTTCTCCACGGCCGCCGCCAGGCGGCGCATCGCCTCCGCTCGTTCCAGTGCTTCGCGGGCCGCGCGGCGGGCCAGCCAGAGCTGCCAGGCCGCGAGCCCGACGGCCACGATCGCCAGGCCGGCGGAGATCCACGTGGCGAGCTCAGCAATCAGCATGAGGCCAGACCCTGGCACACCCGCGCCGTTCCGTGGTCCAGGTGCGCTAAATCTCACGGCCCTTCGTGCAATGCGCGGCTTGACTTGCCCGGCGCTCTGTGCCCGCCGGTGGATCTTGCCGCCGAGCCGGCACTGCCGACCCGGCCGTTGCGGGAACCTCACGCCGTGCGGACGGCGGTGATCCCGCAGTTTCAATTGAAACTGCGGGATCACCGGGCGGGCACCTGCCGGTCCTCGTTGATCGAGACCTTTGTGGACTGTCCAGGACGGCGCGACCGGTCGTCGGGTTCGGATGATCGATGCGGTCGGGGCGCAGCGCGGCATGAAGCCCTCGGACGGCACGATCAGCTTGTGGCGCGGGAGAATGATCGGGAACGGCCACCGCGGGTAGGGGACCGGTCGCGGCGGTGACATGATGGTCCTCCGTGGAATTGAGTCAGTTGCTCGAACGGATCGCGGACGAGGTCGCCCCGCTGCGCGGGGCCGGAACGGTCGCGGATTACATCCCGGCGCTCGCGCGAGTCGACCCCGGCCACTTCGGGATCGCGCTCGCCGATCTCGACGGCGGCGTCCACGGGGTCGGCGACTGGGAGACGCCGTTCTCGATGCAGAGCATCTCGAAGGTCTTCACCCTCGCCCTCGTCCTGGCCCGCAGCGATGAGGCGCTCTGGCAGCGCGTCGGCCGGGAGCCGTCGGGCAGTGCCTTCAACTCGCTGGTCCAGTTGGAGCACGAACGCGGGATTCCCAGGAACCCCTTCATCAACGCGGGCGCGCTGACGGTCACCGATGAGCTGATCTCCCTGGCCGGCGACGCCACCGGGGAGCTGCTCGCGTTCCTGCGCGCCGAAAGCGGCAACCCGGCTCTGCGGGTCGACGAGGAGGTCGCCGCCTCCGAAGCCGCCCACGCTGACCGCAATCTGGCCCTGACCCACTTCATGGCGTCCTACGGCAACATGCGCAACCCGGTGGCGACCGTGCTCGACCACTACGTCCGGCAGTGCTCGATCGAGATGAGCTGCCGCGACCTGGCCCTGGCGGGGCTGTTCCTCGCCGCGCACGGTGTCCGCCGCGACGGTTCGCAGCTGGTCGCCAGCAGGCAGGCCAAGCGGATCAACGCGATCATGCTCACCTGCGGGACCTACGACGCCGCCGGGGATTTCGCCTACCGGGTCGGCGTCCCGGGCAAGAGCGGGGTCGGCGGCGGGATCCTCGCGATCGTGCCGGGCCGGTGCGCGATCGCGGTGTGGAGCCCGGGGCTGGACAAGCGCGGCAACTCCGTGGCCGGTGTGGCCGCGCTCGATCACTTCACCACGATGACCGGATGGTCGGTCTTCTGACCGGATGATCCGCCGGGCAACTGTTCCCGTGCGCTGACCGACGCGCGGGATCTCCGCAGGATCATGTTCGTGGCGGAAAACGTGGTGCCCCACTGCTCCGGGCCACCACGTCACGCGCCTCAGCCCCCGAGCACCACCGGCAACGTGCGCGGGGCGTGCACGTGGACGCTGCGGCGGTAGGTCAGCTCTGCCGGGTCGGCCACGATGCGCAGTCGCGGGAAGCGGTTGAACAGGGCGGCCAGCCCGACCTCGCCCTCCAGCCGGACCAGGGCGGCACCCAGGCATCGGTGGATGCCGTAGCCGAAGGCGAGGTGGCCGGTGGTGTTGCGGTCCGGGTTCAGCACGTCCGGATCCCCGAACCGCGCCGGGTCGCGGTTGGCCGCACCCGTGGACAGGGTGACCGATGCGCCCCTGGGGATCGCGACCCCGCCGATCTCCAGGTCTTCGGTGGCGAACCGCAATGAGGCGTTGAGGGCCGGCGAGAGCCAGCGCAGCAGCTCCTCGATCAGCGACGGCGCCGACTCGGGCCTGGCGAGTCGCTCGCGCGCGGAGTCGTCGGCCACCAGGGCGCGGACGCTGTTGGTGATGAACACCGCGGTGGTCTCGTGGCCCGCCATCAGCAGCAGCATGGCCATCGCCACGATCTCCAGGTCGGAGAGCCGGTCACCCTCGTCGGACGCCGAGATCAGCGCGGAGAGCAGTGCATCGTCGGGCGCGGCGCGCTTGGCCGCGACCAGCCCCTCCAGGTAGGTGGCCATCTGGGCGGAGGCGCGCTCCAGCTCGGGCTCGGGGCATTCGTCGATGAGGACGGTGGACAGGCGCGCGAACTCGTCACGATCGATCTCGGGAACGCCGAGCAGTTCGCTGATCACCACCATCGGCAGCACGATCGCGTACCGCGCCACGAGATCGACCGGTTCGTCCTCGGGCAGAGCCGCCAGCAGTTCCCCGGCGACGGACTCGACGCGCGGGCGCAGCCTGGCGATCCGGCGAGCGGTGAACGCCTGGGTGACCAGGCTTCGCAGCCGGGTGTGCTCAGGCGGGTCGAGCGAGGTCAGCATGTGCGACATCGGGGCGGGCAGCCCAGGCGGCGCGGACGCGCGTTCCTCGGCGGGCAGACTGGACCGCCAGTCCTTCGCCAGCCGCTCGTCGGCGAGCCCCGCCCGGACGTCTTCGTAGCGGGTGACCAGCCAGGTCCGCCCACCCTCGAAGTCGACCTCGCGGACGGGACAGGTCTCGCGCGTCCCGGCGAGCGCCGCGTGCGGGTCTCGCCAGTAGTGCTCGGTGAAGGAATCCTCTTGCGTCGCACCTGTCATGGGGTTCTCCGTTCCTTGGAGCGTGGGGTACGGCGATGCCGGAACACCTGCGGAAGCAGACGCGCGGGGTCAGCGCACCGCATCCCGGTAGCGGCCGAGCGCGCGAAGGGCCATGCCCTGCGTGAACGCGGGATTGCTGTATCGGCTCACGTAGCGCACGTACTCGTGGACGCTCTCCGCCGGCCACCCACCGCCGGGCGTCCGCCTCTCCAGCAACCAGTCCACCCCGGGACGCACGTGAGCCGGATCGGCGCCCGAGGCCAGCAGGCCCGAGATCGCCCAGCCGGTCTCTTCGACGGTGGCGGACGCACCAGCCCCGTCGCCCCACGAACCGTCGGACAGCCGGGCGCGTTCCAGCCATGCCCTCGCCCGGCGGGCCGCTCCGTCGTCCGCCAACCCGGCTTTGGAGAAGGTTTCGAGCACGGCGGCGGTAGCCATCGTGTGGTGCCGGTACCACACCGATTCGAAGGCGCCGTCCGGCAACTGGACCTTGGCGAGCCAGCGCAGCGCGCGGCGAACCCGGCGGTCATCCGCCGGGACACCCGCGTCGAGCAGCGCGTCGACGGCCTGCACGGTGGTCATCGGGCACGGCCCGCTGTTGGCGACCTTGGTGTTGCGCACGCAGAGTCCCCAGGAGCCGCGGGTGTCCTGCAACCGGGTCAGCCAGTCGACACCGCGCTCGATCGCCCTGGCCTGCCCTCCGCCGGGCAGCCGGCACAGCACGGAAAGGATCTCGCTCGTCTCCAAGGTCGACGGCCAGCCCTCGGTGCCCGCCCAGCCCCAGTAGCCCGGTGGGCACCCGAACGCGAGGAACGGGCGATGCTGCTGGAGGCGCACGAACAGCTCGGCCGACGCGGCCAGCCTCGGGTCGTCGGCGTAACCGGCCTCGGCAAGACCGCGCGCGGCGTACATCGTCCACGCCGCGTCGAGCGGCCCGGTCTGCCACCAGCCGTCGGGGTCCATCGTCCGGCGAAACCACTTGACCGCGGCTTCGACCATGTCCGGCGCCAGCTCCGCGCGGGCCAGACCGGTGCAGACCAGACCGGTGACCCAGGCGTTCTCGCACCAGGCCCCGGTCGAGCCCTCGTGCTCGTAGACCTGCCGGATCGCCGTCAGCGCGTTCGGCTTCCCCAGCCGGGCCAGCACCCGCTGGAAGCGGGTGAGGGGCTTGTGCCGGGCCTGGGCGAGGCCGAGCGCGAACGCCATCGGCACGCGCAGGTCGAACAGCCTGCGGTACAGGCCCGGCGACAGCGCCACCTCCAGCGGGAAGCGGCGCATTTCCTCGGGAGCCAGCCAGCCGACGAAGCCGTAGTACTGCCGGCACCACGAGACGACCTCGGGGTGCGGGATCGCATCCAGGCCGCCGAAATCCGTCATCCAGCGCTGCCCGGCCGCCACCGACTCGGAGCTGCCCACCGGGTCGACCAGGTGGAGCACGGCCGAGCCGACGGCCGTCGGCCCGGCCTCGCTGGACAGGCCGGGAACCATCGCCCAGCCGCCATCGGCGTTCTGCGTTCGCCTGAGCCACCCCGCGCCCGCCGCGATCAAGTCCGCACTGCCGTCCGGATCGGCGTAATGCAGCGCGGACAGCGCACCGACCGTCCCCAGCGTCGAGGTCAGATTGTCCTCGCTGTAGTCGAACACGCCGTCGGCACGCTGAGCGAGGAACAGCGCCTCCGCGCCCTCACGGATCGCCTCGTCGAGCGCGTCCGTGAACGGATCGGGGTCGGCCTGCACCGTCGTCATGCGGATTCCTCCAGCCCAGTCGTGGTACTCGGCATCTCGTGGCGGGGCACGGCGGCCCGGAAAGGACCTCTCCGAACCGGTGGGCACCCGCACCTGTGCGCGCACCCGCCACAACCGCCGACCAGGTGACGACCTGTTGATCAGGCAGGTCGTCGGCGTCGTAGTCGCGGATACCGGCCGCGGATCCCGGGCGAAATGCGTTGTCCGCTAACCGATTTCGCGCGTGCTTCACCGTACTCGATCATCCCTGGATCGACCAGGTCTTCGCCCCGTGTGTCTGCAAGGAGCCAGATCGAGACCGGAGAGTCCGGGTACTGGAGCACGCGGAACCCGCTTTTCAGTAGTATACCGGCGATTTCGCACATGCCGCGCCGGTCTGCCGCCGCCCACCCGCGATGCGCCGTAGTCAGGGCATCGTCAACTTGATGGACTTCAGGCGCTTTCGGGCAACACCCTTTGCCCATTCGCGCCATTCTCGGCGTGGACCCGTTGACACGATGGCGTCCGGTCTGACGTAATCAAGATCAATATCACAAGTCCTCGACGAAGAGCCGGATGCGCTCTGGTCCGCGCCGGAACAGGGCGTCGGCCGCCTGTTCCCCGCATCGCCCTGGCAGGAAGAGGTGTCCGGGACGGGCGGGGCTTCCTGGTGAAGGATTCCCTTGCCGAAGGAGTGAACTTGGAGATCGCAGGCCACGGGTCCCCTGTCCGCGACGCACGCCTACCGAACGATCCACATCCGGACGCGGTGCTGCTCGACGGCACGCGCCACGAGCCCGCGCCGCGGTTCAGGCGGGAGCCCGCGGACTAATCGCGCAGCCGTTTCCCGGCCGGCCGATCCTCCGATCCACCCGGCCCGAATCCCGGTCTTCCTCGTTTCGGTCAAGCCTGTTCGCCTTTCGCCGCCCCATCGGCCGCGACCGGATTCCGCTTGCGCGGTGAGAACGTGTGCACGTCATGAACGGAGATCAGCCTGTGACTACCATCCGGCACCAATTGTCCCTGAACGAGAATTTCGCGGCGCCCTTGCCCGGAGTGCACGAGGCCATTGTGGACGGAGCCGGTCGGGTCAACCTGACGCTCGACGCGATGTCCACCGGGTTGACGCGGGCGATCGCCGGACATTTCGGGCTGGATTCCGCGCAGGTGTTCGTCGGCCCCGGCTCGGGGGCGCTCCTGCAGCAGTTCCTCACCGCCTTCGCGGGCGGCGGCGAGGTCGTGCACGCGTGGCCGTCGTTCGAGATGTATCCGCTGCTGGTGGGCAATGCGGGTGCCACGGCGGTGCCGGTAGCGCTCCGGGAGGACGTTCACGACCTGGCTGCGATGGCCGACGCCGTCACCGAGCGGACCAAGGTCGTGCTGCTGTGCAACCCGAACAACCCGACCGGAACCGTGTTCGGCGAGGCCGAGATGCGGGCGTTCCTGGACCGCCTGCCCGCCGGCGTCCTCGTGCTGATCGACGAGGCGTACGCCGATTTCGCCGATCGATCCGCGATCGCCGACGGCATCCGGCTCGCCGCCGAAGATCCGCGCGTCTGCGTGGTGCGCACCTTCTCCAAGTCCCACGGGCTGCTCGGGCTCCGGGTCGGTTACCTGATCGCCGACGAGGCAGTGGTCACCGGACTCCGGCCCGGCTCGTACTTCTTCCGGGTCAGCACCGTGGCACAGGATGCCGCGATCGCCGCGCTGCGCGCCGAGGAGGTGATGCGAAGGCAGTGCGCCGAAGTCGCCGCCGAACGCGACCGGGTGCACGAGCGGTTGCTCGCGCTCGGCCTGGAGGTGCCTCACAGCCATGGCAACTTCCACTGGCTGACGCTTGGCGAGGCGAACGAGTCGTTCGTCCGCTTCTGCGCGGCCGGTGGCATCGAGGTGCGGACGCTCGCCGGCGGCGCCGGGGTCCGGGTGACGGTCGGCACCCCCGAGGCCAACGACGCACTGCTCGAACTCACCCGGCGTTTCCTGCACGGCGACGAACCGCCGGGCGGCGACTCCCCGGCGCGGCAGTCGGTTTCCGTCGAGCGCGCCTGACATGACCAACACCGAAACCTACGCGGTGCCCACCGGATTCGGCTCCCCGGAACTGATCGGGCTGCTCAACCGCGAGTTGCGGAAAAGGTGGTCGGCGGTCGCCGAGCGGACCGACCAGATGGCCGGCTACGCACTGCTGGCGCCCGGCAAAATGCTGCGACCGATGCTGCTGCTCACCTCGGCGGATGCCACCGGCGGCGACAGTGCACAGCTGCTACCGGCCGCCCTTGCGGTGGAATACCTGCACGTGGCCACGCTGGTGCACGACGACATCATCGACGATGACGACCTGCGCCGTGGCCGGCCCACCGTGCACGCCCACTACGGCATGCCCGACGCGCTGGTCACGGGCGATTTCCTGATCCTGAACATGACCAGCGCACTCCTCGAATGCACGGCCGTGCAGCCGGCCGCCGTGCTCGAAGCGGCCCGGGTGCTGTCCACCGCGGGATCCGATGTGTGCCGGGGGCAGGTCCGGGAAGCCGGCATGGCCGGCGACCTGAACTGCCCGGTCGGCGACTACCAGGAAATGGTGGCGCTCAAGACCGGCGCGCTGTTCCGGGGCGCCTGCCGGGCCGGGGCGATCCTCGGCGGCGCCACCGCCGAACACGCCGACGCCGTCACCCGGTACGCCGAGCATCTCGGCGTGGGCTTCCAGATCTTCGACGATCTGCTGCCCTACCTGGCCGATTCCCCGACGACGGGCAAGCCGGCCACCAGCGACGTGGCCAATCTGCGCCCCACCTTCCCGGTGCTCGTCGGCTACCAGGCCGCCGGGGACGGCGACCGGCGCCGGTTCGCCGAGGCGTTGTCGGGCCGGCTGCCGGTCGCGGATTCGCACCGGCTCATGCGAGAGCTCCTGATCACCACCGGAGCGCTGGACCTCAGCCGGGCGCGTGCCGCGGAAGAGATCGCCTGGGCCCGCGAGAGCATCGCGGACCTGCCGGGGACGGCGGCGGTCGAGCAGATGCTGGCCATCGCCGATCTGTCCATCGACCGGAACCGGTAGCCATGCGCGACCGATGGGAGCGAGCGCGCCGAAGCCTGTGGGCGCACGTGCAGACCTGCCGGCCGTACACGCTTTGCTATCCGGTGCTCGTGGGCGTCGCGGGGGCCGGTGTCGGCGGCGCGGCCGGGCTCGCCGAGTTCGTCATCGCCGGCTGCGGGCCCGCGTTCGGCTGGCTGTCCGGGCACTACCTCGGTGACTACTTCGACCGGGAGCTGGACCGGGTCGCGAAACCGCAGCGCCCCATCCCGTCCGGAAGGCTGCCGGCCGGGACCGCGCTCACCTGCGGCATCGGGTTCGCGGTCGGTGCGGCGGCGCTGCTGACCTGGGCGAACTGGCGGACGCTGCTGCTGGTGGTCGTGGCACTGGGCGGAATCGTGGCCTACAGCAGGTTCTGCAAGGCCCGTGGTCTCTCCGGGAACTTGGTGCGCGGCCTGATCACCGCGCTGGCCTTCCTGATCGGCGCCATGGTCGTGGATCCGCTGCCCGGTTGGCCGGCAGTCGTGTTCTCCGTGGTCTTCCTGCTGCACGACGCGGCGTCCAATCTGGTCGGCACGCTCCGCGACGTGGACGGCGATCGTGCCGCCGGTTACCGGTCGGTGCCCGTGCGATACGGGATGCGCTACGCCACCCGGCTGACCGCGGTTCTGTACGTCTCGGCGATCGTCACCGCCGCATTCGGCATGTTGCTGCAGCACCGGCCCGGCTACCCGGTGCTGCTCGCTGTAGCGGCCTGCGTCGGCCTGGTCGCGGTGCTGCCGCTGCTGTGGCTGGCGCCGACGCTGAGCCAGGCTCGTGCGTTGCGGGCACATGAGTTCCTGGTCGCCGAACGCCTCGTTCTCGCCGGCGCGGTCCTCGCTCGCACCGTCCCCGCGTTCACGGTCGGCTCGCTGCTCGTCCTGGTGCTGGTCTTCAGCCTGTGGACCCAGGCCGTGATGCGGTCGAAACACGAAATCGCCGCTGACGACAAGGAGACCCAGCCGACATGAGCTCTCCCGCTTTCGAGGAAGTCGGCACCGAGCGTGCGGACGTCGTGGTCTGCGGGGCGGGTGTGGGCGGCCTGGCCGCCGGACATGCGCTCGGCTCGCTGGGGCTGCGGGTCGTGGTCGTCGAGAAGCAACCGAGGGTGCCCCGGATACCGAAGGGCGAGGTGCTGCAGCCCGGGGCGTTGAAGATCCTGGATGCGTGGGGAGTCACCGAACGTCTGGAACGTCAAGGCTCGGTACGGCTTTCCGCGCTGGTCGCCTGCGAGGGCCGGGGCGACGCCCGGATGTCGCTGGACTACACGCAGTTGCCGGACGCGACCAACTGGCTGCTGTCGGCCGACCACGAGTCGATCCTGGGCGCGCTCGCTGAAAGCCTGCCGGAGACCGTCGGGCTTCGCCGCGGTGTGACGGTCCGCGAGGCCGTTCGCGACGACACCGGACGTATCACCGGAGTGACCGTGCGGGAAGGCGGAGGTGCGCACGAAATCCGCGCACCGCTGGTGATCGCGGCCGACGGCGTTTCATCGCGGCTCCGGCGTGCGGCGGGCATCGACGCGAACCGGATGGACTACCCGCACCGGCTGGTCGCCCTCGACATCCCCGACGTGCCCGGCGCGGCCGCGGAGGTGACCGCTTATGTCACCGACCGCGGTCTGCGAATGCGCTATCCGCTGCCCGGGGACCGGATCCGGCTCTACGTCCAGGTGGAACCGGACGAGCTCCGGGGCATGGAGCACGACGCGATGCGGCGCTGGGGTGACGCGCTGATCGCGGAACTGCCCGATCTGGCGACGTTCGAGGACCAGTTGCTGGGCAGTCTGCACCACCGGCAAACGCTTCCGGTGGCCCGGTTCGTCGCCGACGGCCTGTCCGCGCCCGGCATGGCTCTGGTCGGCGAAGCGGCCCATTCGGTGCATCCGATGGCGGCGCAAGGCATGAACAGCGCCATCTACGACGCCCACGCCCTGAGCACCTGCCTCGCCGAGGTATCCCTCGAAGAGTCCGATGTGGACATCGCGTTGCGCGAGTACCAGCGCCGACGCCTGCCTGAACTGCGCCAGATCGGCAAGATCAGCCACAACGCCGCGCGCATGCTGACCGACCTGTCGTGGGTGGGCCGCACGATCGGCCGGCGGGCGCTGCGGAACACCGGCGCCAACCAGCGGCTCAGCTTCACCGTCATGCACAACCTGGCCGGTCTCGGCCTGCACCGGCTTTCGCCGTTCGACCGGCTCTGCCAGCTCGGGTTGCTGCCGGATCCGCTGGCCCGGCGCCGGCCCGGATGGGCATGAGGACCGGCGCCGGGCCAGGGGCGTCACCGCGTGCTGCACTCCACGACGACGAGGCCACCGGGCCAGGTGCGGGTCTCGGTCAGGCTCAGCCCCGCCTTGCCGACCAGCGCCTCGAAGTCCGCGACGCTGCGTTCCTGGCCGCCCAGCAGCACCAGGGACTGCAGGTCGAAGGAGGTGTTCTGCTTGGCGTGGTCGTCGCCGGCCAGAACTTCCACGACCAGTACCCGGCTGCTGTCGCCGGCGGCTTCGGCGCAGCGCCGCAGAATCCGCACCGCGTCCTCGTCGTTCCAGTCCGTGAGCACGCGGGAGACCAGGTAGACGTCCCGGCCGGGCGGCAGCGGGTCGAAGAAACTGCCCGGCACGAACGAGATCTGCCCTGCCACGCCCGCCTCGGTCAAGAACTGCCCGGCCTCCGGGGCGACCGCCGGCAGATCGAGCACCTCGCCGCCGAGGTGCGGATTGGCCCGGACGACCTCGGCGAGCAGGGCGCCGTGCCCGCCGCCGACGTCGATGACGGTCCGCGTCCGCGTCCAGTCGAACTCCGCGGCCAGCACCGGTCCGGTCTGCCAGGCGTAGGCGGCCATGACGCCGCCGAAGAAGCGCCGAAGGTCGTCGTTCCCTTGGTAGTCGTCCCAGAACGGGGTGCCGTGCACCGTGCCGTAGGCCGACTTGCCGGTGCGGATGGAGTGCAGCATGCCGCTGAACGCCAGGTCCATCCGGGTGCCCGGCCCCTCCAGGTCGAGCCAGTCCCGCAACCACTTGCCGTCCCCGGAGAGCAGCTGCCGGGACAATGCCGTCAGTCCGTAGTTGCCCGGCTCGGTCTCGGCGAACAGTCCGATGTGGACGAGGTGGCGCAGCAGCCGCGCCAGGGATTCCCGGTGTGCCCCCGTGGCGGTCGCGAGCGGACCGAGTTCGGTCGTGCCCCCGGACACCAGCTCGGGCAACCGCAGCGTCACCGCGACGCGAATGGCGAAAGGTGTTGCCAGATCGATGAGTCTGGCCAGTTCGAGACTCGTCTCGGTGACAGCATCTTGAGATTCCGCGGAATCCATGGACACCTGTTTCCCTTCGAATTGAAGACCCGACCGCCTCCGTCTTCCCATCCTTACCGGCCGCCGGTCGTCGCGTCAACGACCGCGATCACGCGGAGAGTCGCATCGGATTCCCCGGTGCGGGCTCGCGCAAGCATGCCAGGAATATGCTGATACAACGGGAAAATGAGGTGACCGTCCAATGGCGAGCAACGATATCGACGTACGTCCCGTCTCCGGTGCACTGGGTGCCGAGGTGCGCGGCCTGGATCTGGAGGAGCTGACCGAGGAATCCTTCGCGCAGTTGCACGATCTGCTCATGGAGAATCTCGTGCTGTTCTTCCCGGAGGCCGATCCGCTCTCCGCCGAGGCGCACAAGAACTTCGGCCGCTTTCTGGGCGAACTGGAGGTGCACCCGTTCCTGCCCAAATTGGACGGACACCAGGAGATCGTGGTGCTCGACTCCGATCAGGGCGCGAAGGCCGACGTCTGGCACACCGACGTGACCTTCCAGGCGAATCCGCCGGTCGCGTCCATCCTGCAGATCGTGCAGTGCCCGCCGCGCGGCGGCGACACGATGTGGAGCAACCAGTACCTGGCCTACGAGGCCCTCTCCGCGCCGCTCCGGGATTTCCTGGACGGGCTGACGGCCGTGCATGCCTTCACGCACCCGAACGGCACCTCCTTCGAGGCCGAGCACCCGGTGGTGCGCGTGCATCCGGTGACCGGCAGGCGATCGCTGTACGTGAACCGGATGTTCACCATGAACATCCCGCAGCTGCGCCGGGCGGAAAGCGATGTGCTGCTCGAACACCTCTTCACCGTGGCGGAGCGCCCGGAGAACATCTGCCGGTTCGGCTGGCGGCCGGGCGCGATCGCCATGTGGGACAACAGGGCCACCCAGCACTACGCCGTCAACGACTACACCGAGCGCCGCGTCGGGCACCGCGTGACGATCCTCGGTGACGATCCGAAGGGCGACGAGCCGCGCTGGCCGCACCTCGCGGACGCCGGGGTCACCGCCGCCGACTTCCGGCAGCGAGCCAGCAACAGGGCATGACGGCATCGGCCCGCCGCGGCCGCCCCGATGTGCGCCGTCCTGCCCCCGGCCTGGACACCAGCATCGGAACCCCACCGGCGAAACCACCGGTGGGGTTCCGATCTGCGCAGATCCACAGCCGGAATCGTGCCGGCACCCGGTCTTTCAGTCGACGACCGGGCTACCGGTCCGCGGAACATGCGGAGCCAGGCAGGAAGGCGGCGATCACCAGGGCGACGAGCGCGGCGACCGCGCCGATGGTCAGCACGACGCGGAACCCGTCGAGCGAGGGGACCGCCGCGCCGCCCAGGTCGATCGTCAGGTGCGCGAGCACGACCCCCGCGACCGAACTGGACAGCGAGGTGCCGATGGAGCGCATCAGCGTGTTGAGGCTGTTGGCCGCCGCGGTCTCGGACACCGGCACGGCGGCCATGATGAGCGCGGGCATCGCGGCGTAGGCGAGTCCGACGCCGACGCCGACGATGCTGGAGACGATGACGAGCTGCCAGATGCCCGACATCATCACCTGGCTCAAGCCGTACCCGATGGCGACCACGAGCGCGCCGGCCATCAGCGTGACCTTCGGGCCCCTGGTCCGCGAGATCCGCGCCGACACCGGTGCCATCGCCATCATGATCAGCCCGTTCGGCGCCATCGCCAGGCCGGCCACGAGGAGCGACTGCCCGAGCCCGTGCCCGGTGGCCACGGGCAGCTGCAGCAGTTGCGGGACGACCAGGGACATCGCGAACATCGCGAACCCGAACACCACGGAAGCGATGTTGGTGAGCAGCACCTGGCGGCGCACGGTGGTGCGCAGGTCGACCAGGGGCTGCGGCGCGCGCAGTTCCCACCAGCCCCACACCGCCAGCACCGCAAGTCCGGCGACGAGCAGTCCGGGAGTCAAACCGCCGGTCCAGCCCCAGTCCGCGCCCTTGGAGATCACCAGCAGCAGGCACAGCAACGCGACCGACAGGCCCACCGCGCCCGGCAGGTCGAACCGCCCGCCGGTGCGGACCCCCGACTCCGGCACGAGCGAGATCACGAGCGCTGCACCGACGGCGCCGAGGGCCGCGGCCACCCAGAACAGGGTGCGCCAGTCGGCGTTCTCGGCGATGAACGCCGCCGCGGGCAGCCCCAGCGCCGCGCCGACGCCGAGGGAGGCGGTCATCACCGCGGTCGCGCCGCTGAGCCGTTCCGGCGGCAGCTCGTCGCGCATGATGCTGACGCCCAGCGGGATGACGCCGGCGGACAAACCCTGCAACACCCGCCCGATCAGCATCGGGGCGAGCCCGCTCGACAGCGCGCAGACGACCGAGCCCAGCACCAGAACCCCGAGGCTGAACAGCAGCATCCGCCGCTTTCCGTACATGTCGCCGAGCCGGCCGACGGTGGGCGTGGCGATGGCCGCGGCGAACAGCGCGGCGGTGATCGCCCACGCGGCGTCCGCCGCGCTCGCGTTCAGCATCCCGGGCAGCTTGGGCACCAGCGGGATCACCAGGGCCAGCGTAAGCGAGACGACGATGCCGCTGAACGCCAGCACCGGGACGACGGTGCCCGGCCGTACCTGCGGGGCTGCGACGGGCGGCGTGCTGGAGGCACTGGTCATGGTCGGATGAGCTCCCATCATCTGCGCGGTCGGGCGACTCGGAGTCCGGCGGGCTCCACGAAGCCTTCAACCACCGAAGCGTCGCGATCATGCCGGTAGCGCCTGTCTTTCCCGGACAGGAGTCGCGTTTTCTCTGGTGTCCGGTACAGCCTGCGTGGGGCACGTTGTTGTTGCACCGTATGGGATTCGGCCCGCAGATGCCTGCACATCGACCGATCGACGGCGGCTACTGCGCCGTGTGGACGAGGGTATCGAGCTGGGCAGCGTTCAAGTGCTGCCCCAGCAGCTCCTGACAGGGTAGTCCGCGGTCGAGTACAACGACGTCGTAGTCGGTGCTGACGCATCGCTCGAGCGCGGCGGCACCGTCATAGACGACGTCCACGGCGAGTCCGTTATCCCGCAAGCCCGCACCCACCCGCCATCGTTTTCTCGTCCTCGGCCACCAGTACGCGCATAGCGCTTCTATACCACAGCGCGCGCCCTCGACGAGCGGAAAAGCCCATGCGGGCAACATGGTCTGCACTTTCCGCCCTAAAGAAATGATAAAGCGTTTCCTGGTGCTCCACTAACGCCAGATCAGGAACTCTAGTGCTCGTTCCGATGGGCATTCGGATTAAACCGCAACACATTCGGGGACCTTCACATGAAGGCAGTTCGAATCGTGCAGTCACTCGCGGTGGCCGGCCTGGCCGTTGCCGGTCTCGTCGCTACGTCCGCAGCCGCTCTCGCCGAAGGCACTACTGAGAGCCTCACGCCGACCCTGCCCATCACCTACACGCCGGACGGCGTGCCGGCACCGACCGTGCCGGTCCTGGCTCACCCCTGGGGTCCAGCGGTGAGCCAGGTGTTCCGGCCTATCCCATCGACTGCAAGCCCGCTGGAAAGCCCGGCGTTCCACCCCTTCCTTCGGCAACGGGCGAACCGCCCGGAAGGTCTTCGAGAAGATGATCGGGCGCCAGGCGTACCGGCTGGCCGACGACCCCGACCTGACCCCGCGCCGCGTCGGCCGGCTACGAGTGCACCGGACCGACCGTCGCGGCGCTGCGCTCACACTTCGTGGCCTCGCAGCGCGGTCCGTCGTTCGGCAACGGCCGGTATGCGCGGCAGGTGATGGACGCGGCGGTGACCCGGCACGCCAAGCGCCTGCGGCTGACCGCTTCGCCGACGCTGGAAGACCTCTGCCTGCTGCTGCCGGAGGATGTGCCCGCCGCGGGCGAGGTCGCCAGCGGCTGACCCCTCGCCGGACGTGACGCGGCGAACGGGCCGGTCCTGCGCGCGAGCTGAGTGCCGCCGCAATTTCCATCGAAATCGAAGGTTCAATTTCAATGGAAATTGCGGACCCCCGGACCCCGGACCCCGCGTGGACCCCGGACCCCGCGTGGACCCCGGACCCCGCGTGGACCCCGGACCCCGCGTGGACCCCGGACCCCGCGTGGACCCCGGACCCCGCGTGGGCCCCGGACCCGGACCCGGACCCCGCGTGGAGCCGGCCCGTTCGCTGTTCACGACTTCCGGGGGAGTTTCTCGAGTTCTCCCGCGAGTTCCTCGCGGGCCGTCCGGAGATGTCTCACCAGCACGTCCCACCCGACCGCTTGTTCCGGGGCGTGCTTGCGGGTCTCGACGAAATCGACGATCGTGCGCAGCCGCTTCGCCGCCGCCGCTCGCGCCGAGTCGTCTTCGACGAACTGCATGGCCCGCTCGCACTGGAACTTCAGGATCACGATGTCACCGGCCAGCTCGACGGCCTGGTCGGCGTGCCCGCGGGCGTTGTCCCCGGCGTTCCTCGCCCAGACGCGGACCCGTTCCTCGATGTCGAACTCGGTGTGCTCCGGCCGGGGCGGGGCCGGTGTGCGCTTGCGCCACGTGGCGATCAGGAACACCACGACGGCGATCGCCGGCCCGACGACCGCCGCCAGCCACGGCCACGGCCACCACAGCGCGAAGATCCCGCCCAGCGTTCCGAAGACGATCGCCTCGGCGACCGCCACGCGGTCGCGGAACCGCTCTGGAAACGGCATGTGCTCACCCGAAGTTCCGGAAGACGCGTTCAAACGTCTGGTCGATGTCCAGGGGATTGGTCGTGTCGTTGTACGTGGCCTTGGTGATCCTGGAGATCTCCTGCAGCGTTGTGATGTTCTCGTCCTCCGACTGTCCATAGGGGATGGTGAAGATGGGGATCGGCGTCTCCCGGGCCTTCGGGTCGAGCTTCGCCAGCAGTGCCGGTGCGCCGCCGGGGTAGGGCTCGGTGTTCGCGCCGTCGCTGAGCAGCACGATCGCGTTGATGCGATCCGGGTTCGCCTCTCGCGTCATCGTCTGGTACGCCTCATCGATCGCCTGGTACAACGCCGTTTCCCCGACCGCCGTCAGGCCCTGGATCTTGGCCTGGAGCTCAACGCGCACGTCACCGACGCGGGACACCGGCACCACCTTGACGACGGACGGGTTCGACGAGAACGTCCACAGGCCCACCTCGTCGTCGACGTTGAGCAGCTCCAGCGCCCGCTGGGCCGCCGGGATCATCAGCTGCAGCTTCGACGGATCCTGGTTCGTGTCCGGGTCGTTGACGGGTTCCTTCATGGACCCCGAGAGGTCGAGCAGCAGCAGCACGCGGGCCTTGCGGCGCACGTTCTGCCAGCTCTCCAGCATCGCCGCCAGCAACTGGCCGTCGGGCGGCGGCACGAAGTTCAGCTGCTGACCGGCCGGCACGTGTAGGGTTCGCGTGAGCTGATCGGTCGGCCGCGTCGCGTCGTCGAGGGAGCGGAAGCCGAGGTCGGCGAAGCGCTTCTGCTGGTCGGGCTCGACCAGGAACCGGTAGAAGTCCTCTGCGACGGCCCGCTGTTCGCCGGTCGCCGCGGACATGACGACGAAAGGATGATCGAGCTCCAGCGTCCCGTCCCGCGGGTGCACCGCGCGCAGCGGGTTCTTCGGGCCCTGGCTGTTGATCCGACCGGGGTCACCGGTCGGCGCACCGAGGTTGTAGACGTAGGCCATCTGCTCCTGGATCACGACGGCGTCGAGGTACGGCCGGTACGCCGGGTCGTTGCTGTCCCAGCGCTGTTCCTGGTCGTAGATCGTCTGCATGTACTGCACGGCCTCGTCGCCGTAGTTGGACACCGACAGCTCGATGTCGCGCACGAACTGCTGGACCTCGACGGCGTTCAGCCGTTCCCGGGTCAACTCGCCCGGCGCCGCGTTGTAGGTGACGACGGTGGCGGCCAAGCCGGAGGTCGAGGTCTCGGCGTTGTCCCTGCCGAGGATGAAGTCGTCCCAGTCCGGCTTCCCGTAGTCGGACCACCCGGACTGGGCCAGCTGGAGCACGTCGGCCCACGTGCTGAGCGGTCTGTTGCGCTGTTCGAGCGCCGCGGCCACCGACCCCGGCATGGCGATGACCAGCGTACTCCTGGTGATCGACCGGGCACCCGGCACCAGCAGGTCACCGTGGCCCTCGTGTTCGAGCAGCCGCAACCACATCGACGACGTCGGCAGCCACACCTCCGGCGGTTTCGCGCCCTCGGCGAGCAGGTTCTTCATCTTCCCCGAGGTGAGCGCGGTCATCTCCACGCGCGCGCACAGACCGCCCACCGCGCGGTGCGCGTCGTTGTACTCCTCGATGAGTTCCGCCATGAGGGCGGCCTTCTCCGACGACGAGCTGACGCGGATGATCTCCGTCCGGCTGCATCCGGCCGAGGTGGACAGCGATATGGCGCCGGCCGCACCGGCCAGTGCGACACCGGCGATCCCGCCGAGCACGTGGCGTCGTTGAACGAGTCGAGCCACGTCAGTCCTCCCCAGATCGCGTGCAAGGCTCGGTCAGGTCCCAGGTCTCGAAGCTGAACCGAGCGATCGTACCCGCCCAGCGGCGGTAGGTCGAAGGATTCCCGTGCACCGCGGGCCCGCGGCTCAGCACGCCCAGCAACCTCGTCCAGATGTCGCGCACTCGGGCCGACTGTTCGGCGGCGGCGAGTTCCTCCACCAGCGCAACGACGTCCCCCTCTTGGCTCGGGTCGCGCAGCATCGCGATGAGGGCCCGGCATCCTTCCGGTGCGGCGACGAGCACCGCCAGGAGCACGAGAACGGCCTGGTACTCCCCGGTGCGGATGAAGGCCTTCTCGTCGAGGACGGTCGTGCGCACGAGGCGGTAGAGGTTCACGAACCGCTTCACCGCGCGGGGCGTGGCCAGCAGCGGGCGGAGCCGCTGGATGAACTCCAGCTCGTCGGTCTGCAGCCACAGCTTTTCCGGCTGCGGATCGGGCGACTGCGGCCGGGGTTCGGCCGGTCTTGCGCGGTCCGGCGCGAACATCTCCGGGCTGGCACCGCCCGACCGCGGGGAGTCCGGCGCCGGTGGGATCGGCAACGCGGATTCGGTCGGCACGAGCGCCTCGACGAACCGCTCGGCCTCGGTTCCCATGGGGCGCAAGCCGAACACCACCTGGAAGATCTTGTCGAGGTAGTCCAGCGGCGTCGCGCCGTCCTCCCCATCGGCGTGGCCGCCGAACAGTTCCGAGTGGTACTGCTCCAGGCAGCGCCGCAGCCACCGGGGATCCACCGCGACGACTACGACGAAAAGCCGGAGCGCGAGCAGCATGTGCACGGCGGCGAGCACGTCGACGACCTTGCGCGGCGAACAGCGGTCGAGGTCGTCGATGTGGAGGATGACCCGTTCCAGCGGCGGCGAACCCGCGGAGGCCGCCCGCTGCTGCTCGTCGGCCTGATCCCACTCCGCGAACGCCTTCTCGGCGGATTCGCTGAGCCTGCGCAGATCGGCGTGCGCGCGGCCGAACAACCCGCGGTACTGCTCGTAGCCGCCGGCCCGGGCCTCCTCGATCACCAGCGCCAGCTCCTGGGCGGCGTCGAGCTTCGCGAGCTGCATCTTGGTGTCCCGCACGCGGCTGTCCAGGTTCGGGGAGCCGCCCGCGGTGAGCCGCCGGGCCGTGGGCCACGTCGTGGTGATCAGTTCGATGATCGGCAGCACGGTGCTCACCGAGCCCACCAGCCACGCCCAGACGGCGCCGCCGGTCAGCAACACCACCAGGCCGGTCGCGGCGGCGAGTAGCAGTGCGATTCCGGCTGCCCACGCGAGCCGAGCACGCCGGAGCACGAGCTTCGCCCACCACAGCCGCATGCGCGCACGCAGCCGCCGGCCGAGGCCGGCCTCGGGATCGGCCAGCTCTTCGAGGAAGTGGAGCTCCTTGCGGAGGGTGGTGCGTTCGGTGCGGACGTCGTCGGCGTCGGGGGGCACGGGTTCGGCGAGGGTGGCGAACAGGTGCTCCACGATCCCGACCCACAGGTGGTCGTCGTTGTAGTGCCACGCGTCGAAGCGCACCTGGCGCACCGACGTCGCGAAGACGCTGCGCGCCGGATTGCGGCCGGCTTCCTTTGCGAGCCGCTCGACGTTCTTCTCGAGCTGGCGCAGGAAGCTCGACTTGCCCGATCCCCAGCGGCCGAGCAGTGCGATCGCCAGCGGCGGCCTGGTTTCCCGGTCGAGGACGAGCTCGGCGAGGCCGCGCACGTCGTCGGCGAAGTCGAGCAGGTCTTCGTCGCTCTCCTGGTCGCTGGCGAGCCCGGCCTGCGGTCGCTGCTTCGTGCCGGGATCCGCGGGGCCGCCCGTCGTCAGGTCCCAGACGCGGATCGAGCCGTCCTCGGCCCCGCTGATGAGCAGCCTGCTGTTGGGAGTGACGGCGAAGGACCGCACGGCGCCGTCGTGCCTGCCGTGCATCTGCATCGGCTTGGTGGGGCGCTCCGGTTCCCAGGCCCAGACGCCGCCGTTGAAATCGCCCGCGACGACCTGCCGTCCGTCGTGCGTCACGGCCACCGCGACCACGTCTTCGCAGCCGGTCAGCCGCACCGTGCTTTCCTTCTGCCCGCGGTTCCAGCAGAGCACGCCGTCCAGGGTTGCGCAGGCGACGCGCGTGCCGCCGGGGGAAGCCGCCACCGCGGCGTTGCCGGGCGCATGGCCGTTCAGCCGGCCCAGTTCCTCGCCGGACCAGTCCGTAACGCGGATGAGCGGGTCGGAGCCGGCGGTGACGACCTGCCTGTTCCTGGTCACCGCGATGCTTTCGACGAGCCGGTGCCCGCTGGGCCAGCTGCTGCCGTCGGGCGGTTGCAGGACGGTTCCCGCGAGGTCGATGGCCGCGACCGCGTCGCCGCCGGGCGAGATGGCGGCTGCCGTGACGCGAACGCGGTGCCGCGCGGGGGAGGTCCCGCGGTTCTGGACCGTCCAGTCGACCGTCGCGGTCCGGCCGCACGAAACGACTCGGTCGTCGGCGGTGACCGAGACGGCGAGCACGGCGTCCTCGTGCTCGGAGTGCTTGTGCAGCAGCATGCCGGTGCGCAGGTCCCAGACCTGGACCGTGGCGTCGTCGCCGCCGGTGACGAACCTGCGGCCGTCCGGGAAAACGGCGATGGCGCGAACGGCGCCGCGATGGCCCGCGAACGGTTCCGGAGTGCTCGTCATGGTGATCGCCGACACTATCGCGATCAAGACCGAACGCACATGGATTCGGGAAGAAAGGCAACGCCTTCGCCACGCAGACCCCGCGCCACGGCCCTACCAGGCGAAACGGGGTGTGGCGGCTGCTGCTCCGGGAAGGCCGGCCCCGGCCGCGGGAAACCGCCCGCGAGCAGCGCTGAACCGAACGGCACCACGCCGCCGTGACTCCAGGAGAAGGCTCGCGGGCCGAGTCCGGGAACAGGCCCGGCCTGGGGGAAAGCCCTACCTCCGCGGGGCGGGGCAGCCACCGGAAAACCAGCGGGACAGCACCGGGGAACGGAGGGACAGACCCGACGATTCCCGGCCGATCAACGGAAGCATTCCTGTCGACACCAGGGGATCGCCCAGCACATCCGCCGGGAAGGGAATGCGAAATGAACACCATGGACCGTGTCATCCGGGAGCACGGTGCCGCGCTGCTTTCCTACGCCACCCGCCTCACCGGCGACCGGTACCTGGCCGAGGACGTCGTGCAGGAGACGTGGCTGTGGGCCTGGCGCCACGCCGACCGCCTCACCAACGGCAACGGCTAGGTGCGCGGCTGGCTGCTGCGCATCGCCCACAACGTCGCCATCGACCTGCACCGCGGTCGGCGGGCCCGGCCGACCGAGGTCGGCTTCGACGGCGAAGCGCTGGCGAACACCGCCGTGCAGTCGGCGCCCAGCGACGAGGTGGAGAACCGCATGGTCGTGGGCGAGCTCCTCGAGCACCTCTCCCCGGTGCACCGCAGCGCGGTGGTGGAGGTCTACTTCACCGACCGCACCGCGACGTCCGCGGCATCCGTGCTTGGCGTTCCCGTCGGCACCGTGAAGAGCAGGCTGCACAACGCACTTCGCACGCTGCGCGACCAGTTCCCCAGCCCGCTCCCGGAAGCCGCGTGACGGAGTGGAAGGGGCGGGCGGGTCAGCGCAACTCGGTGCAGGACGTGGCGTCCGGGTCGTCCGCGGCGCGGGTCTCGATGCGCACGTTGGAAAACGTGACGTCCATGCGCCGCTGGGAGTAGACGACGAACGGGGTGTGTACCCCGGTGGAGGAGCGGAGAGGCGCCCGGTTTTCGCCGGACGCCTCCCCGCGCCGTGCTCGGTCAGGTGCGAGCGGTCACCGCATCCGCCACAGCTCGTAAACGCCGTTCGTCGGCCTGCACTCGTGCGGCAGGTCCACGCCCGGTCCGCCCGGGCCGCCGACCATGTCCTGGTAGCCCTGCTCGCACGCGTCCGCGGTGTGGTACCAGTAGCCGGTGTAGTACCACTCGGCCGGTGCGGCGGTCGCGGACGTTGCGGTGGCGACGAGCATGCCGAACCCCACGAGGGCACCGGCCATGAGCTTCTTCACGGTAGATCCTTCCTTTGCCCGGGAAAATGCCGAACTCGCATTCCCGCCATGGATTGCCGCCGGCGCGCGCCGGTTACCCGGACTCGCGGTTGTCCGGATTCGGCGCGGCCGGCGGTCTTTCGGATGAACCTGCGATCGTTGCCGGGATCGGCTCAACGCCGTCCGCGAACTCGATCGCTGTGGCCGAAGTTATCAGCGCGGTGACCGGGGCCACCGGAATTGTCCGCAGGCAGGGAAGAATGGGCAGTGGATTTGCCCCGCAGTCCGGGCGAGGAGTGCGGAGTGAACCGCGCGGTGGATCCGCGTTCGTGGGACCGGGCTTCAGCCGCAGCAGAACATGTTGTCGCAGGGGTCGCCGACCTCGCTGCCGTAGGCCACGAAGTCCCGGATGGGGGCGAGGACTTCCTCCGCGGCGGCGGCGTCCAGCGGCGGGGCCGTCTTGTCCAACGGCTTTCCCCAGGTGGGCGGCGTGTCGTCGATGTCGAAGCGCCGATCGCCGTCGACGAACAGGGTCCACAGTGGATGATCCGGGAAGATGTTGAGCCGCAGGACCCACGACCGGCCGTCGACGGTGGCGGCCACCGGGAAGCGCGTGTCCCCGGTTCGTCGCCATTGCGGCCTCGCGAGCAGTTCTTGCGGTGGCATGCGCTCAGTCTCGCCGAGTGATCGGGAGCGCGGAAGCCCCCGGTCCGCCGCGCTGAGTGTCCGCCCCGCGTCTGGATGATCCTTTTCGCGAAGTGCTGTTCCCTTGATCACTTGAGCCCTGCGTCCGATTTGATTAGGTTAGGCTAACCCAAGTGGTCTGCTGGGTTTCGTGCTCCCGGCGCCGACCGCTTCGGGAATCGCGACGGAGGAGGAGCTCGCCGGCATGGCTGGACCTGCGGTACGCCTCGAACTGCCCGCCATAGCGGACGAACCGCTCGCCCTGGCATGGCCGGACGACTCGGCACGGGTTCTCGGGCCGCTGCCCACCCCGGCCGAGCTGGCCGAGCGCTTCCCGCGCGGCGAACGGCTGCGCGCCCAGGTGGCCGGGCACCGCCGCGCCGCGCGGGAGATCGTCGGCGGCGCGGACGACCGACTGCTGGTCATCGTCGGGCCGTGCTCCGTGCACGACCCGGACGCCGCGCTGCAGTACGCCCACGAGCTGGCGGCCGCAGCCGCGGCGCACGACCGCGACCTGCTGGTGGTGCTGCGCGCGTACCTGGAGAAGCCGCGAACCTCGGTCGGCTGGAAGGGTCTGCTGCACGATCCGCACCTGGCCGGCCGGGAGGACCTGGCCGAGGGGCTGGCGATCGGGCGCGAATTCCTCGTGCGCGCAGCGAATTCCGGCCTCCCGCTGGCGTACGAGTTCGTGGACCCGTTCCTCGCCCCGTACGTCCTCGATCTGGTGTCGTGGGGCGCGCTCGGCGCGCGCACGGTGGCCTCCCAGCCGCACCGGCAGCTCGCGTCGGCGCTGCCGATGCCCGTCGGCATGAAGAACGGCGTGACCGGGGACGTCGAGGTCGCGATCGCCGCGGTGCGAGCCGCGCGGGCACCGCACACCTTCCCCGCGCTGGCCGCCGGCGGAGCCCCGTCCGCGGTCGTCGGCGCGGGCAATTCCGCTTGCCACGTCGTTCTTCGCGGTGGCGCGCGGCCCAACTACGATGCGGCGTCCGTCGGTGCGGCGCTCGACGAGCTGCGCGCCGCGGGCGTCGGGGCGGGCGTCGTGGTCGATGCCTCGCACGGCAACAGCGGGAAGGACCACCGGCGGCAGCCGGGCGTCGTCGAAGACGTGGCGGCGCAGGTCGCGGCGGGCAACCGCGGCCTGTTCGGAGTCATGATCGAGTCCTTCCTGGAAGCGGGCAATCAGGACATCGCGGCCAGGCCGCTGCGCCACGGCGTCAGCGTCACCGACGGCTGCCTGGACTGGCCTACCACCGCGCACTGCCTGGACGTCCTCGCGGAGGCGGTGCGCCGCAGGCGGATCGCGCCGGTGCGGCCCCGGACCCGGCCGGCCGGGCGGTGAGCGGTCTGCGGGCCCGGCCGGCGTCAAGCACTATTCGAGAGGTGAGCAAGTCCTGATGAACCCGTTCGACGACCCGGAGGGCACCTTCCTGGTGCTGGTCAACGACGAGGAACAGCACTCGCTCTGGCCGGAGTTCGCCGAGATCCCGGCGGGCTGGCGGCAGGTGTTCGGCCCGGACGCCCGCGATGCCTGCCTGGACCACATCCGGGCGAACTGGACCGACCTGCGGCCGAAGAGCCTGCGGATCGCGATGGGGGAGGGGGCCGCATGACGCGCGCGGAGGCGGAGCGGATCGGGCACCTGGACCGGATCGCGCGGGTCCGGGAAGGCCGGCACGCGGAGAGGTGGGCTACCCGATCCGGATCCGCGAGACGGAGGTCGTGCGCACCGAGATGATCGGGGCCGGGCTCCTGCGCGTCACGCTCGGCGGCCCGGGCACCGAGGGCTTCGAAGCGCACTCGCCGTGCGAGCACGTCAAACTCATGTTCCCGGACCCGGACGGCAGGCTGCGGCTGCCCGAGCAGAACGGGCTGCTGCTGCGCTGGCCCAAGCCGTCCCCGATGTCGCGCGAGTACACGGTGCGCCGGTACGACCCCGTCGCGGGCGAGATCGACATCGACATCGTGCTGCACCCCGGCGGCCTCGCCTCGGAGTGGGCGCGCGCGGTCGCACCCGGCGACGTCATGCACGTGGCGGGCCCGCCCGGCGGGCTGATCGTGCCGCACACCTACGACCGCTACCTGCTGGCCGGCGACATCACGGCGTTGCCCGCGATCGCGCGCCGGCTGGAGGAGCTGCCGCGCACGGCGAAGGGCTGGGCGTTCATCGAGGTCGCCGACGCCGACGAGGAGATCGAGCTGTCCGCGCCCGAGGACGTCGAGGTGCGGTGGCTGCACCGGGGGCCGAAGCCGCCGGGCACGTGCGATTCGCTGGAGGGCGCCGTCCGGTCGGTGCCCGTGCTCGACGGCGAACGGCTGTACGTGTGGCTGGCGGGCGAGGCCGGCGTGCTCAAGCCTCTGCGCCGCTGGGTCAAGGGCGAGCTGGGGCTGGACAAGCGCGACTACGACGTCACGGGCTACTGGAAGCGCGGCATCGCGGACTTCGACGACGACCACGACCACCACCACGAGCACGAGGCGTGACCGGGCGAGCGGTTACGGCAGATCTTTCTTGTGGACGCCGCGGACCGCTGATTAAAGTTAGCCAACCCTAAATAAAACTCTAGTCGAGGACACTGCTCGATTCGGAGCTGTGGAAGAACCTGCCCGCGGTCAAGGCCGGGAAGGCCTTCCCGATCCGCTACACGTAGGCGGCGACCTACCCGGAGGCGATGCGCGCCCTCGAAGCAGCTGGTCGGCCGGGGCCGGTTCCCGCACCAGTCCTTCCTCGCCACGACCTCGGAGGAGGACGATCGGGCGGTCGCCGAGGCGATGGCCGCCGCAGGCGTCGCCGAACTGGCGGAGCGGCCGGTCGCCGAGCTCTCCGGCGGGCAGCGGCAGCGGGTGTGGGTGGCGATGGTGCTGGCCCAGCAGACGCCCTACCTGCTGCTGGACGAGCCGACGTCGTTCCTGGACATCGCGCACCAGTACCAGCTGCTGACGCTGCTGGCGAAGCTGCGCGACGAGGGGCGGACGATCACGCGGTGCTGCACGACATCAACCAGGCCTGCCGCTACGCCGATCACCCGGTGGCGATGAAGGACGGCCGGGTCGTGGCGGAGGGCGCCGCCGCCGACATCGTCGACGACATCGTCGACGAGACGCTGCTCGAAGACGTCTTCGACCTCCCCTGCATCGTCGTCCCGGACACGCTGACGGGAACGCCGGTGGTCGTCCCGAAGCCCTGACCTACCCGCGCGCTGTGCCGCAATTTCAATGGAAATCGGACCTTCGATTTCCATTGAAATTGCGGGAGTTGTCCACAGCCTCCGGCGTGTCGTGGCCGACGCGCCGAAGGTCCGCAATTTCCATTGAAATTGCGGGACCGGGTTCGCGGCGCCGAGGCCGCGGGTGAGATCGGTGCGACGTTCACTTGAGTTTGTCTTAGCTTAGCCTAAGCTAAGTATGACTACTGGTGGCGCGGGAAACCCTTGTTTCTCGTAGAACTCGTGATGTTTCATGGTGGGCGTCTTCGCGGTTCGGCGGGGCCGCAGTGGTGGAGGGAGAACTCGTCGCGTGATGCGCACCGGAGGATCGCTCGTCGTCGAGTCGCTGACGGCATTGGGCGCGGACACCGTTTTCGGCGAGCCCGGCCAGCACGCGCTCGGGATCTTCCAAGCCCTGGCCGGGTCCGGGCTGCGGTACGCGGGTTTCCGGACCGAGCTCAACGCCGGGTTCGCGGCGGCGGGTTTCGCCTGCGCCACCGGTCGCCCGGCGCCGCTGCTGGTGTCGACCGGCCCGGGCGCGCTGATCAGCCTCGCCGCGCTGCAGGAGGCGGCATCCGCCTCGATCCCGGTGGTCGTCATCGGCAGCCAGGTCCCGTCGGCCGGTCTGGGCGGCCCGCGCCGGGGCTTCCTGCACGAACTGCCCGACCAGCGCGCGTGCGTGGCGCAGGTGGTGAAATCCGCCGGAACGGCCCGGCATCCGTCGCAGATCCCGAGCGCGATCGCCCGAGCCTGGGAGGTCGCGCTCACCCCGCCGCACGGCCCGGTCTACGTCGAGATCCCCCAGGACGTTCTGCTGGCCGAGGTCGATGTCCCGCCCGTGACCGGGCTGACCGCGACGCCGCAACTGCCGGCGCCCCGGCCGGAACTGATCCGCGCCGCGGCGGCCGATCTGGATCGCGCGCAGCGCCCGGTGATCCTGGCAGGCGGCGGAGTGGTGCGCGCCGGGGCCGAGGGCGCCCTGCTGGAACTCGCCGAGAAGCTGCGCGCCCCGGTCGCGACGACCTTCGGCGCCAAAGGCGCGTTCCCCTGGCTGCATCCGCTGTCGGCGCAGTCCTGGTTGGAGGATCAGCACACCACGGACTTCCTGGCCGACGCGGATGTCCTGCTCGTGGTCGGCAGCGGGCTCGGGGAATTGTCCAGCAACTACCACACATTCCGGCCGCGCGGGCGCGTCGTCCAGGTCGAAGCGGACCCGGGCAAGCTGGAGGCGAACGTGCCGGCGCTGGGCGTTCACGCCGATGCGCGGCTCGCCCTGGAGGAGTTGGCTTCGGCGGTCTCCGCCCGCGAACCCGACGGCGTGGCGGAAGCGCGTGTCGGCGAGCTGCTGACGAAGATCCGGCACCGGCTCGACGGCCAGGACCTGCGCACCGAACGCGCGCTCGTCGAGGCGATTCGCGCCGCGCTGCCCGACGACGCACCGAGCTTCTGGGACATGACGATCCTCGCTTACTGGGCCTGGTCGGCCTTCGATGCGCGCGTCCCGGGCGCGATGCACTCGGCGCAGGGCGCCGGCGGGCTCGGCTACGGGTTCCCCGCCGCGTTGGGCGCCGCCGTCGCGCTGGGCGATCAGCGGCCGGTGCTGGCGGTTTCCGGTGATGGCGGCGCGATGTACGGGATCAGCGAACTGGCCACGGCCCGGCAGCTGGGGTCGAACGCGACCTGGTTGATCGTGGACGACGGCGGCTACGCAATCCTGCGCGAGTACATGACCGACGCCTTCGGGGCCACCTTCGGGACGGAGCTCGCCCGGCCCGATTTCGTCGCGCTCGCGGAGTCCTTCGGAGTCCCGGCGCGCCGATCGACGCCGGGGGACCTGGAGCGGGATCTCGCGGCCGCGCTGGCGGAGCCGGGCCCGAACGTCGTGGTGCTGCAAGCGAATCTGCGCATGTTCGCGCCGACGCACCTGCCCGGCTGAGCTCTCGACGGGCTTTCAGAATGGCTACGCCCGGCTGATCGCGAAGGCACCTGGTGTCGGTTTCGCGCAAACCGCCGTCGGGCCTCCAGCGGAGCGGCGGTTTCGCGCGAAAGCGGCGTTCCGTGTCCTTGGCGGCCACGTCCCATTCGTGTCTGGGCATCACTCTGAAAGGACTGGTCAGGCCAGGTGGTTCAGGAGTTGCCGGGCATCCGGCAGCTCGTCCAGGCGCAGCACGGTGTCGACCAGGCTCTTTGCGGTCGGCTCTGGGACGAGACTGCGGAACTTGGTGATCAGGGCTTCGTCGCCGATCGGGTTGGTGGGCGAGCCCAGCGGATCCGTGACGCGGTACTGGTAGCCGGCGCCTTCGGTGATCAGGCCGATGACCGGTTCTTCGGACGCCGACATCGACGAATCCACTTCGAGCACAACGGAATTCATGATCGCGCGCACCCGTTCGTCGCGACGTTGCTCCGGGCCGTACGCCGCGAGGTCCGCGACGCCGAACGCGATCTGAGCGGCGACCGCGTACGGCAGGCTGAGCTGCGCCGTGCCGAGGGTTCGCGTGTCGCGGCCGCCGCACATGTCGGCCAGGAACGGGCTGAGCCTGACGCGCACCTCGCGGATCTCGTCGGCGCGCAGGCCGTGGTCGCGCATGAGGTGCGCGACGGCATCGACCGCCGAGTGCGTGCCGCGGCACGACGCGTGGGGCTTGATGGCGCATCGCTGGATCCGCCACTGCTCGCCGAGCCCGTCGGTGAGCGCGGCGTGCTCGGCGGTGGCCGGCGCGAAGGTGCTGAGGAATCCGCCCCAGACGTCGTCGAGGGCGTGGACCGGGCCAGGGATTCCGCTTCCGGCGAGCACAGCAGCAGTGACACCGGCTTCCGCGGCCCGGCCCGCGTGCAGCCGCTTGCTCAAGGCACCATTGTGGACGAACGCCCAGAGGCCACCGCTCATCGAGGCGGCGAAACCCACGGCCGCAGAGCATTGTTCCGGGGGCAGCGCGAGGACGCGGGCTGCTGCGGCGGCTGAACCGAAGGGGCCGCAGGTGCCGGTGGAGTGCCAGCCCGCCTGGTTGTGCTCCTGGTAACCGCCGCAGCCCTCCAGCGCGCGCCGGGCCAGGTCGTAGCCGAGGACGATCGCGACCAGCAGTTCCGCGCCGGGAACGGCTCGGTCAGTCAGCGCAAGGGCGGCCAGGGCGGCGGGCACGACGACCGCTCCGGAGTGGTCGCAGCCACCGGTGTCGTCGAGCTCCAGCGCGTGCGCCGCCACGCCGTTGGCCAGCGCGGCGTCGCGAGCCGTCGCGAGCAGGCCGGTTCCCCAGATCGCGGCTCCTGCGGCGGTCGGGGTGGTGAGGGCCGCGGTGATCCTGCCCGTTTCCGGTGTCCTGGCACCGGCCAGGGCCGCGCCGAGGGTGTCGAGGAGGTGCTGCTTGGCTTTCGCCGCGACGCTGCCGGGGAGGTCCGCGAAGGCGGTTCCGGCGATGAACCCGCCGAGGCGGCTCGCGGTGGGATCAGGCATCGGAACCACCTCCGGTCAGCCGGGCGAAGACGTCGGCCGGGTGCCCGGGCTCGTTGACGGGGTGGTTCTCGCGCCACCAGTCCGCGATCTCGCTGCCGGTCGCGAACCACGCCCCGCCGGTGGCGCGGATGCGCCGGAGGAGCTCGCGGACGAGCCCGATGCGCCCGGGGGTTCCGGACACCTCCGGGTGCAGGCGGAGGACGTAGCAGAGCCCGAACCGGTGGTACGCCTGGAATTCCCGCCACCAGTTGTCCAGCACGTCGGCGTAGCCGGCGATCCGGCACTGGCCGGCGGGCATCGGCGGGTCGAGGTTGAACACGAAGTACGGGGCGTCTTCGAGCTCGTGGTGCAGCGGGATCTCCACCGGCCCGGCGGGGTGGACGTACGGCAGGTCGTCGCCGCGCCACGACGAGGACCAATCGATTCCCACCGCCGCCAGCGCCTCGGGGAGCCCGCGCGCGAAATCGCCCTGCGGCACGCGGAATCCCCTGGGCCGCGCACCGGTGATCCCGGCGAGCGCCTCCTGACCGGCTTCGATCGCGGAAAGCTGACCGGCGAGATCGAGCCGGTCGAAGTCCTCGTGCGCGAAGCCGTGATTGCCGATCTCATGACCGGCGGCGTGGATCCGCTCCACCGGTTCCCGGTGCTCGCGGGCGTTCGCGCCCGGGACGAACCAGGTCGCCGGCACGTCGAGATCGGCGAACATCGCGAGCAGCCGGTCGACGCCGCGCGTCGCGCCGTAGCGGAACTGCGAGAGCGTCTTCTCCCGCGATTCCAGCGAGGGATCCTCGGAAAGCAGGGCTAGGTCGCCGTCGAAATCCACCGTGACCGCCACGGCGGACTGCCGTCCGCGAGGCCAGGTCCGCTTCGCCATGTCACCTCTCCTCCGGGACGTCCTGCACCTCGCGGTGCCACTCGGCGATGTCGCGGCAGGTCGCGAACCACACGTCACCTGGACTGCGCATGTGCGTCAGGAACTGCTCCAGCAGCTGCAGCCGCCCGGGCTTGCCTGCCACCTTGGGGTGGAACAGGGTCGTCATGCACAGCCCTTCGGCCCGGTGCCCGTCGAACTCGCGCCGCCAGTTGTCCAGGGTCGTCGCATAGCCGGCGATGCGGTCCTGCCCGGCCGGGAAGTCCGGCCTGCGGTGGTACGCGAGGTACGCGTAGTCGTCGAGCTCCCAGCGCGCCGGAATCTCCACCAGCGGCGACGGCCGCCCGTCGATGCGGTGCCGGTAGGGCCGGTCATCGCCGCGCATCGAACTGGAGTAGCGGAATCCGTGCTCGACCAGCAGCCGCGGGGTGTCGACGGCCCAGTCCCCGGACGGCGTCCGGTAGCCGACCGCGGGCGCGCCCAGCACCTCCGCGAAGATCTCCTGGCTGCGCCGGAGCACCCGCCGCTGCTGGTCGGTGCCGAGATCGCGGAACGACTCGTGCCGGTAACCGTGGTGGGCGACCTCGTGGCCGCGCGCCACGACGTCCTGGCAGCGCTCCGGCCACGTCTCCACGACCCACGCCGGGATGAAGAACGTGGCCGGGACGCCGGCGGCGTCGAGGAGGTCGAGGATTCGCGGCAGCGCCCGCCACGGGCCGTACGAGCCGAGGGTGAAGTACTCCGGTTTCCGCCAGATGCTGCCGTCGAGCATGGCGGACCCGGTCGGCCCGTCGAGGTCGAAGGCGAGGGCGACGGCCATCCGGGCGCCGCCCCGCCAGACCAACCGGTCACCGCTCACGGCTTGACGCCGTTGACCACCGGCCGGGTCGCCCCGTAGCCCAGGCCCCACTTGTCCAGGATCGACTGGTAGGAGCCGTTGTCGACCACCGCGGTCAGGGCCTTCTGCACCGCGGCGGCCATCTGCTGGTCGCCCTTCTTGACCACCACGCCGAAGGGCTTGCCGGGCAGCGGTTCCAGGACGGTTTCGAACTTCGCCGGGTCCTTCTTCTCGAAGAACGCCAGGTTCTCGCCGCTCTGCACCGCGACGTCGGCGCGGCGCTGCTCCAGCTGCAGGCGGGCAGCCGATCCCGAGTCGGTCGGCAGCAGCTCGATCGGCGGGAGTCCCTTGCCGACGCACGTTTCCGCGTCGTACTTCTGCACCATCAGGTAGTAGTCGGTCTTCTTGCTCACCGCGAGCTTCTTGCCGCACAACGATTCCGGCGAGGTGAACTCCGCGGCGCGCTCCTGCAGCGAGTAGAACTGGGCGCGGGAGAGGAAGTAGTCGACGAAGTCGACCGTCTTCTGCCGCTCGGTGGTGTCCGACAGCCCGGACATGACGATGTCGACGCGGCCGGTGGCCACGGAGTTGAGCAGCTGGTCGAAGGGCTGCTCGACGAACTCGGCCTTGACGCCGAGCTGCTGCGCCATGGCGTTGGCGATCTCGACGTCGACGCCGACCACCTGTCCGGTCGCCTCGTCGCGGAACTCCATCGGCGGCAGGTCCGGGGACATCCCGATCCGGATCGTCCCGGACTGTGCCACGACATCCGGCAACCCGCTGCCGTTCGATGCGCCGGTGTTGGTGCTGCCGCCCGCGCAGCCCGCCGTGCCGAGCAGCCCGGCGAGCAGCGCGGCGGTGAGCACCTTGGGGCCTTTTCGAAGCATGACTACCTCTTTCGACGATTCGGGGGTTAGAGAACCCGCTGCAGGAATGCCTGGGTGCGGGGGTGTTCGGGGTGGTCGAGCACGGCGCCGGGCGCGCCGATCTCGACGATCGCGCCCGCGTCCATGAACGCGACCCGGTCGGCGACCTCGCGGGCGAAGCCGATCTCGTGGGTCACCACGATCATCGTCAGGCCCGACTTCGCCAGGTCCTTCATCACTTCGAGGACCTCGCCGACCAGCTCGGGGTCCAGCGCCGAAGTGGGTTCGTCGAACAGCAGCAGGGACGGCTCCATCGCCAGCGCCCGCGCGATCGCCACCCGCTGCTGCTGGCCGCCCGAGAGCTGCCGCGGATACGCGTCGCGCTTGTCGGCCAGCCCGACCCGGGCCAGGAGCCCCTCGGCCCGGGCGACGGCCGTGGCCTTCGCTTCCCGCTTGACCTGGACCGGGCCCTCGATCACGTTCTCCAGCGCGGTCAGGTGCGGGAAGAGGTTGAAGCGCTGGAAGACCATGCCGACGGACTGCCGCTGCCGGGCGACGGACCGCTCGCCCAGCTCGTGGAGCTTCCCGCCGCGCGGCTCGTAGCCGATGACCTGATCGCCGACCCAGATCCGGCCGCGGCTGATCTGCTCCAGGTGGTTGATGCAGCGCAGGAAGGTGCTCTTGCCCGACCCGGAGGGCCCGAGCAGGCACAGCACCTCGCCGTCGGCGACCTCCAGATCGATGCCCTTGAGGACCTGCAGGTCACCGAAGCTCTTATGCACGCCCTCGGCCCGCACCAATGCGGTCATCACGCACCTGCTTTCTGCCGCAGCACGGCTGCCCGCAACCGCTGCAGCGGGGTGGGCGGCAGCGCGCGGCTCGTGGCGCCGCGCGCGTAGTGCCGTTCGAGGTAGAACTGCAGCGCGGACAGCACCGACACGGCGGCCAGGTACCAGATGGCGCAGACGATGAGCAGCTCCATGATCCGGTTGTTGACGAAGTAGATGTGCTGCGCCTCCAGCACGATCTCGGTGACGCCCACGGCCGACGCGAGCGACGTCGTCTTCAGCATGCTGATCGTCTCGTTGCCCACCGGCGGGATGATCACGCGCATCGCCTGCGGCAGCACGATCCGCCGCAACGCCTTCAGCCGCGTCATCCCGATCGCCCGCGCCGCCTCCAGCTGCCCCTCGTCGACGGACAGGATCCCGGCGCGCACCACTTCGCTGGTGTAGGCGCCCTGGTTGATGCCCAGGCCGAGCGCGGCGGCGACGAACGGCGTCACCAGCTCGACCGTGCGGCCGGTGTAGATGCCCGGGATCGAGACCACCGGGAAGATCAACGCCAGGTTGAACCACATCAGCAGCTGCAGGTACACCGGGGTCCCGCGGAAGATCCACACGTAGACCCAGGCGACGCCGCTGGTGATCGGGTTCTTCGACAGCCGCATCACCGCGACGACGACGCCGAGGACGATCCCCAGCACCATCGCCACGATCGTCAGGACGATCGTGAGCACCAAGCCCTTGAGCAGCACGGGTGCGGCGAGGTACTCGCGGACCACCGACCACTCGATCTGCGCGTTGGCGAAGGAATGCGCGAACCAGGCGACGCCCGCCAGCACGACGACCGCGGCGACCCAGCGGCCGAAGTGCTTGCGCGGCACCGTTTCCCAGTCCGCGCCCGCCGTCGTCGCGGACTCGACCTGGTGCAGCGGGCTCATGACTGGTCCGCCTCTCCGCGATTCACAGTGGTGGTTGCGTTCAGCTCAATCTCCCGTTGCGTGGTTTCTCGTGGCTGGTTTGCGTCACGGTCCCCTGGGGCGAGGTTGAGGAGGGCTGAGGTTGACACAGGGCTACTCATGACCTCGGCCCCTCGTACGCGGCGGACCACGCGCGCTGCGCGGCCGTGACGGCCGCCAGCCGGTCGATCTGCTCGACGACCCGGTCCGGAGCGGTCCCGCCGTAGCCGGTGCGGGCCGCCACGGCCGCCTCCGGCGTCAGCCGATCCCGCACCTCCGGCGTCAGCCGCTCATCCACGGACCGCAGGTCGGCGTCCGTCACCTCCTCCAGCTCGATGCCCCTGTCCTCGCACAGCTGCACCAGAGCGCCGGTCACCTCGTGCGCCTCGCTGAACGGAACTCCTTGCTCCGCAAGCCAATCCGCCACCTCGGTGGCGAGGGTGAACCCGTCGGTGGCCTGCTCGCGCAGCACGTCCACGTCGACCCGCATCGTGCGCACCATGCCCGCCATCGCGGGCAGCACCAGCGCCAACGTGTCGACGCTGTCCAGCGCGGCCCGCTTGTCCTCGGCGAGGTCGCGGTTGTAGGCCAGCGGCAGGGATTTCAGCACCGCCATCAACCCGGCCAGGTCGCCGAGCAGGCGCCCCGCCTTGCCGCGGGCGAGCTCGGCGATGTCGGGGTTCTTCTTCTGCGGCATGATCGAACTGCCGGTGGAGAACCCGTCGTCGAGCACGACCCAGCCGAACTGCCGCGAGGTCCACAGGCAGACCTCCTCGCCCAACCGGGACACGTTGACCGCGAGCATCGAGGTGGCGAACAGGAACTCGGCGACGTGGTCGCGGCTGGCGACGGCGTCGATGGAGTTCTCGCACGGCGCCGCGTATCCGAGCTCGGCCGCCGAGAGCTCCGGTCGCACCGCGACGGAGGAACCGGCCAGCGCCGCCGCGCCCAGCGGCGAGCGGGCGCTGCGCCGGTCCCAGTCCTGCAAGCGCTCGACGTCCCGGGAGAAGGATTGCGCGTGGGCGAGGAGCTGGTGGGCGAACACCACCGGCTGCGCCGGCTGCAGGTGCGTGAACCCCGGAGCGATCGACCGGACGTGCTGCCGCGCCTGCGCGATCAGGGCGTCCTGCAGGTCGGCCACCTCGGCGACGATCGTGCGCACCCGGTCCCGGAGGAACAGGCGCAGGTCGTTGGCTGCCTGGTCGTTGCGCGACCGGCCGGCCCTGACCTTGCCGCCGAGCGGGCCGAGCCGCTGGAGCAGGACCCGCTCGATGAAGGTGTGCACGTCCTCGTCGTCCGGCGTCGGCGCGACCCGGCCGGCGCGGACGTCCGCGTCCAGCTCGTCGATCGCGGTCAGCACGGAGGTGCACTCGGACTCGTCGAGGATGCCCCCTCGTCGCAGCTCGCGGACGTGGGCCCGGGAGCCGGCGAGGTCGTAGGGGGCCATCCGGAAGTACGACGGGTCGGATCGGGAGAGGTCGGTCAGAGCGGGGTCCGACGGCGTGCGAAAACGCCCACCCCACAACCGAATCGTGTCAGCCAATGTCCCATCGCCCTTCCCCTGTGCGGCAAGTAACGGGGAGCGTGGCTCTGCGAACACCCGAAGTCAACACTTGTTTTTCATAGGAAACACAGGTTTCATGGGTGCGCGGATGGCAACCTGGAACTCCAGCCCGAGAGCAAGGAGTCCCGACCCGTGGCAGGTACCCACAAGGCACCCACCGGCGAACAGCGCGGCGAAGGCATCGGCGCCCAGCTGAAGGCCATCCGGCTGTCCAGGCGCAAGACGCTCGCCGAACTGGCGGAGCGCAGCGGCCTGACCAAGGGCTATCTATCCAAAGTGGAGCGCGATCAAGTCAATCCGTCGGTGGCGTCGCTGATGCGGCTCTGCGAGGCGCTGGAGGTCTCCGTGTCGACCTTCTTCGCCGCCGCCGCGGGCGAAGTGGTCCGGCACGACGCCTACCCGTCCATCCGCTTCGGCGGCGAAGGCATGCACGAGTTCCTCCTGACGCCCGAAGGTGAGCGCCGCGTGCAGGCGATCCTGAGCGTGATCGGCCCCGGCGGCGGCAGCGGCGACGAACCGTACGTCCTGCCCACCGGGGTCGAGTTCGTCTTCGTGCTCGAAGGCCGCCTCCGCGTCGTCCTCGCCGGGGAGGAGATCACCCTGGAAACCGGCGACGCGCTCACCTTCGCCGGGGACACCGCGCACACGTTCACCAGCGTCACCGACGACGGCAGTCCGACCAGGGTCCTCTGGGTCCTCGCCCCGGCGCTCACGACGCCGAAAACCGGCTGAGCGACGGCCGGGTGAGCCGCTCGACCGAGCGTGCCGCTCACCAGGTCGCCGGGAGTGCGATCAGCCCGCCGGTGAGCACGTCCCGGCGCAGTGCCAGCTCCTCGGTGGGAACGGCCAGCCGCATCGTCGGGAACCGGGGAACCAGCTGGCTGAACACCGCCTGGAGTTCGATGCGGGCCAGCGGGGCGCCTATGCAGTACCGCGGGCCGTGGCCGAATGCCAGGTGGCCGGCGGTCCCGCGGGTGATGTCGAATCGATCGGGGTCGGAGAAGGCGGCCTCGTCGCGGTTGGCCGCCCCGGAATGCAGCAGAACCAGGTCTCCCTTGGAATTCCGGGAGGTCGTCGACGCGATCCGGACGGCGTCGACCGAGATCGCCGAGCGACACGTCAGCGAGGTGATCCCGGAAGGCCCGTGGCGCGACTGGGCGGCGCGGCTGGTCCCCGCCGTCGCCCACGAAGCGATCATCGCTTGGCTGGACGCCGGCCGACCCGACCTCGATCATGCCGCCGACCGGATCTCCCGGGCGATCGACGCCGTGATCCAAGCCGCCCGATCGCGCTGAACCCAGCAGCGCCTCCCTAGCGCCCGAAGGGGACGCCGCATGCAGACGCATCGGTCCCGACGGCAGCGACGAAATGCGCGTACTCGTGACCGGGGTGTCACGCCTATCATCTGCCAGACAGGGCCCCAGCCCCGAAACCGGCGAAGGCACTGGCGAATCAACCGGCCGAGAGCCGACGGGAGTGAGCATGGCCGTGACCGACCGGAAACCGCGTGGCGCGCTGCGCATCCTGCTGCGCGCGCCGATCTGGCTCTACCGGGCGAGACTCGGGTGGCTTGCCGGGCACCGGTTGCTCTACCTGGCCCACCGGGGCCGGCGAACCGGCGCCCGGCGGGAAGTGGTCGTGGAGGTCGTGGGCTACGACCCGGAGGTCCCGGAGGTCGTGGTGGTGGCGGCGTGGGGCAAGAACCCCGACTGGTACCGGAACATCCAAGCGGCCCCGGCCATCGAGGTGCGCCTCGGCGCACGCCGGTGGTCGGAGCCCGCCCACCGCTTCCTCGAAGGCCGGGAGGTCCAGAAGGTGCTGCTGGCCTACCAGAAGGCCCACCCGAAAGCCTGGAAGCGCCTAGCGCCGCTCCTCGGCTTCCCGGAAACCCCGGCGGACCCCCGCTGGCCCGAGGTAGCGGAAGCCACCCGCGCAATAGCATTCAAACCATCCCGCTGAACCCCGGCCGGGATTTCCGTTGGAGCCGAGAGGAATCCGGATTGCTGCAACCCGTTACTCCTCTCACTAATTGCTCATGAGCCGCGAGGCGGCGGGGGGTTCCTGCGCCGGCGGTGGTTGGCCATCGCGCCGGCGATGGCCGTGGCGACGATGAGGGCCGCGAAGGCCGGGTTCATGTCCTTGGACAGGCTTGGTGCTCGGTCCGGTCCGATCGCCCAGAGGGCCAGGGGTATCGCGTAGACCGCCGTGAGCGCCGCGGCCCACCACCGGAGTGCTCGGAGGCGCGCATCGCTCAGGGTGCCGATCAGCACGAGCGCGACCGGGACCACCGCCACCATGGCGAACTGGCCGATGATCAGGACCGGCGTGGCCCACGCCGAGATGGTGACGAGCCTTGCGGCCCGGAACCCGTTGCGGTGCGGTGTTGCGGTGACCATTCGTCTCCTCCTGGCGTGGGGGCGTAGTGCGTGGAATCTGTTGTTGTGCAACGAAGTTCGCCGTGACCGGACGGATATGCGCCCGGCGCGGGTTCTTCGGCGTGGTCACCGGGGGAATCAGGCGTTGTTGGTCGGGTTGTAGTGGCGGGACTCGGCGGTGGCCTTGAGGGCTGCCAGCCATGCCTCCAGGCCCTTTCCGAGGTGCTCGGTCGCGAGGGGCACGTCGGCGTCGACCTGCGGGCCGGTGTGGGTTTCCTCGGTGCGCACCAGGACGCCGCCGTTGACCTCGGTGAAGTTCCAGACGTGGACGCCGTCGATGTGCAGTCCTTCGCCGATCGCGGGCCCGGTCCAGCGGATGCACTTGTCGTGCTGCAGCTGCTGGACGGTGGAGGTGATGACCAGCGTCGTGGCGGGGCTGACCGGGGTGGGCGGGACCGGCGTGGTCCACCGGAACTGCGAGTTCTCCTGGAACCGGCCCAGGTCCAGGCGCTCGGCGGTGGTGACGGGCTCCTGCCAGGACGGCCAGCCCTGCACGTCGGTCTGCAGCCCCCAGACCGTGCTCAGCGGCGCCTTGATGAAGGTCTCGGTCCGGTACCGGACCCCGGCGGTGGGGTCGACACCTTCGCCCTGGCAGGTCAGCGAAGCCGGGTCGGCTGCGTGACCGCCCGTGGCCGCCAGGGTGGGGATGATGATGGCGCCGAAAATGCCGGCGGCCAGCGGAATCGCGAGCAGGACGGCACCTGCACCACCTCGGCGCCGGGGCCGGGCCTGCGGGTTCGGCGAGGTGTTCGGGTGGATGCCGGACATGGCTCTCCTCTTCGTTGGACGCGAGATAGTTAGTATGGCTCGCTTGAGTTAGAAGTTATAACTACAGTTTGTGAGTGTCAATAGAGAAAGTGATAGCCTCTAACTGGAGTTGATGGCGCCGCAGCCGGGGAGGGTGACTGCGATGGGTACGAGCCCGCGGGAGCGCTACCGGGCCCAGGTGCACGAGGAGATCAAGCAGCACGCGTGGCAGCAGGTGGCCACGACCGGCGTCTCGGCGTTGTCCCTCAACGCGATCGCCAAGCGCATGGGGATGAGCGGCCCTGCGTTGTACCGGTATTTCGCCAGCCGCGACGAGCTGCTCACCGAACTCATCCGCGACGCCTACCGAAGCCTCGCCGACGCCGTCCTGGCGGCCGCCGATTCCGGCGCCGACGTGGCCGGGCTGGCGCACGTCGTGCGGGACTGGGCCCTCGCGGACCCGCAGCGGTACTTCCTCCTCTACGGCACGCCTGTTCCCGGCTACCACGCGCCGGAGGACACCACGAAGATCACATCCGAGATGATGGCCGTGCTGATCGACGCCCACGCGGCGGCGCTCTCCGCGGAGGCCCCGGCAACATCGTTCGACGCCCATCTCGAAGAGCACCGCCATTGGGCCGACGACTCGGCGCCGACCGCGGCCCTCCGCAAGTCCCTGGCCTTCTGGGCCCGCGTGCACGGCGTCGTCTCGCTCGAACTCGCCGGGCACTTCAACGGAATGGGATTCGACCCGGCCCTACTCTTCCAGCAAGAACTGGACGAACTGCTGGCGCACTGACCGCGGCCGCGCCGCTGTCCGTCCTCTGTGGACTGCGCGAACTTATCATGCTGTCCGTCTCCTAGTAGTACTTCGTTAAGTCTTGATCTTGTTGGTGGGCATGCTTCATGATCTTGGTGTGGATCTTGGTGCGGTGGAACGTCTTCGGGGCGAGTTGAGCGAGTTCGTGGGCGAGGTGTTCGCTTCGGTGTCACGGAAGGACCAGCGACGGCAGGGGGACTGCTATC